>NZ_BAAFZH010000099.1:0-225418 GCF_054684315.1 Scytonema sp. NUACC21
GTGTTCAGTTAGCTCAAAAATTAGAACAAGAACGCTCCGTGAAATTAAGTCCTGACTGGTTAAGACATATCTCAACTTTGCAATCAATTAATTTGGTAATTGCTGTTCCCAAAGCATCTCGCCACTGTTTGGCAGTAGGACGCATTTGATGGTCATTATGTCCTTCACTAAAGCATTGATGAAAGAAATCTTGAAGTTTGGCATCTACTATTTCTAGTGGTATTGACCACTTGGCCATTTTAACTGGTGATTGTGGTCCATGAGGCCAATGTCCTTTACTGATACGTACATCTAGAGAATCGGAATCGCCGCTACCCTGATAAGGATGAGCGCCAAATAGTAACTTGTAAATAATTACTGCCAATCCAAAATGATCGTGAATTTCTGATCTATCTATAATTTTAAAGTTTTTACCAACTAACTCTGGTGGTGTATATTCTTCAGAACCCACGAGACAACGATAAATTTTTCCCGTTTTGGGATGCTCAATTTGGAATGAATCAGTATCAACAATAGAAACAAAACCTTGGGCATTTACCAAGAAATTCTCCGATTTTATATCACCAATTACATATTTTTTAGCATGAATAGATTCAACAACTGTAGCAACATTTTGAGCCGTAATATGAAGATAAAGCCAATTAAATCCAGGAGCATTGTTTTTTCGACGTTCTGGATTATATACGTTTAATAGTGTCTGACCTCCCTGAATTTCTGGCATCAAAAATCCAACATATTCATCCGTTTTAATATTTTTGATTAAATCCTGTGGCCATGCTATGGAAATATGTCCTTTATGTAACATAGGGTCTTCTGGTGGGTTTTCCACCATTACCTTTAGCTTGTCTATTTGCTCTGGACTTAGTTTGTTATAAATTTTTGCTACTTGGTTTTGAACTTTATAAATTTTACCTTCGCCACCATCACCAACAGTATTATTATCCAGATCGATATTAATATTTAAACCAGATTTGTCACATCTAAATAGTACCATAAGCTTTTCTAGATATTTTAGTTACATAAAATAACTTGAATTCTCACCCAACGTAGTTGTTCTTGTTCTTGTTCTTGTTCTTTTTCTTGACTAAAATTTCTGGCATCAAAATAAGAATAATTCCCTGGCGGCAAAAGTCCCAAAGGCTGCTCTCTTAATGGATTTTTTGGTGGAATATCTTTTTTATAAAAACGAGGGCTATTGTCTTTATCTATCACTTTAAGTATTGACTTATCTTTATCAAGTGATTTAACTGAAGCTAAGACCCATACAGATATATTTTGTGAGCTCCATTTTTCCCATAAATCGTTATTATAATGAGCATCAACTTTATTAAGTTCATAGGGAATTTCACGTTGATTCTGTGGATTAATTAGAAAAGCTGCAATAGCCATTGAAATTAAAAAAACTACATTAAATGCAAGACTAGCATATAATAGTTTTAGCCGATTCTCAATCCAACGTTTATTTATACGTTTTTTCTGCTTGACCACTGGCGCTCCTTTAACTTCTTTGGAGGGGGGAGTAGGGGTCAGAGTTTTATTTTGCTTAGAGACACATAAGAGCGGTGTTTTATCATCAGTTTTTTGATTAATCTTTGCTGAAGTAAGAGGTTTGTCAGTTGATTCTGAAGTAAGGGATTGATCTTCTATATTTTGCGCTACTGTAACTTCTTTAAGAAGAAAAGGGGTTAGAGTTTCATTTTGCTCACAAACACATAAGAGTAGTGTCTTATCATCATCAATTGCTTGATTAATCTTTGCCGAATTAAGAAGTTCATCAATTGATTCTGGAGTATAGTGTTGATAATTGATATTATTTTTTTTTTCTAATAGGCAATTTTCTAGAGCTTCAAAAAGATCCCGTTTAGGCTTCCAACTTTCTTTAGCTTTAGTCACAAATATATTCTCACACCAATCTGTTGTTAAACAAATAAAATTCAGATTGATTGATTGAAACCGTAATTGCATTCGCTCTTTTGCATCTGATGAAGTAACGAATGTTGTCTGATTAACATATTCGCCTTTATCTGGTTTAAAAACTAGCTCATAATCACCATTTTTATGTTTAATTATTATCAGTCCGTCACCAATCTGCATGGCGGCAAACCAATTACTTGTGGCAATGAAAACTAGTAAAGTAGAGTTCAAATCGCTGAGTAAAAAACCTTTATTTTTTGCCTCTTCTTTTAATTTAAGTAAGACATGATCTAAAACTTGAGTGAATTTTTCTCTAGCTTGATTTTCATTATTTATTGATTTAGAGTATAATATCTTTTTGAGGTAGTTAATTGCCTCCTCTACTGCTATTTTTGCCCCAATTTCTGAATGTTTTGCACTACCAGCCCCATCAGCAACTGCACCAATTACATAATTATCATTAGGAACAAGGTAATAACTGGCATAGTCTTGGCAGCCTTTACCTTGTTCTTGATGGCTGGTTCCAACAAAACTAGATTTTTTGATTTTCCAAGACATGAGCCGCCTCTTTTCTAAGTCTTTACAGTGACCCAACCATCAATAGGACTAAGTCCAACTTGATCCCCTACTTGAGCAGTGGAAACTTTCTTGACTGAAGCAGATAGCCAACGAAAAAGTTCTTTAAATTTTAAGCCATCTAGCATAACTGGGGTATTAGTTAACGTCATCTGCTTAAGAATATCCATATTTGCACCTTTAACCCCAATAGCGAAAAAAGTAAGTTTATCCTCCTCCTGCGCTTGTTTTAGCCTTTGATCTGCGTTTTCCCAATTATCTGTTGGTTCACCATCTGTAATTAGAAATAACCAAGGTCGATAGTACTCTCTGTCATTTTCTTTATATTTACTCTTACGGCTTTCTAAGGTATCTAGCGCTAGCTCAATTGCCTGACCCATTGGAGTACGACCACTTGCTTCCAGGGGAGTGGGAATAAATTTTTCAACAGTAATAAAGTCTTGCAATAATTTTGCCTGCTCACCACCAAAGGTTATAATAGCTACCTCTACCCGTACTGAAGCTCTGGCATCTTGCTGAACCTCATGTTTAAAAATAGCTAAGCCAGTATTTAATTCTTTGATGGGGTCACCATCCATTGAATAAGAAGTATCGACTAGCAATATGACTGGACAACGGGGTTCAAGATTTCCGCCAAAATCGATAATATCTACTAGCTCCATAAGTCCCTCCTGGAAATGAATTTTTTATTCAAACATTTGGGTAAATAACAAGTTAATACGAGCACTTCTCAAGGCATCTGTATGCTCAATATATTACAACAAAATGAAATAATCGGGTTCTCAGGGCAGTCAAGGGTCGATAACATACACGATATTTCTTACATAATACAATATATTATTGATTACCTACAATCTTTGTATCTCACATTCGATATGCGAACGCAAAATCTAATATTATATGTTTCGTGTACTTACGAGCGAGGGGTTAAGTCGCTTTGGCATACAACACCTCTTAGATTGCTTGATACCTGGGATGCTCGAAATTTTCTGGTTACTTCCACTAGTGTAAAAAACCCCTCAATTCCAATAACAGGGTAGCTGGAGTCTGTGTCTTTATTTGTGTATTGTGGTTGGTTAATTTCAATCTAACTGTGCATGGTATACCAGTAAGCATAAAGAATTTCGGGTTGTAATCAGTGCGAATTAACCAAGGGATGGTATAACTTTCGTTATCGCGAGCTAACATGGTACACTCAATCAAGTTAGCTTCAATGGGTTCCTTGTTTAACGGACACGTCCCCGATAAAGGACACGCCCCGGAAGCTCTTCTGAGTTGATTTTGGCATACACTCGGAGACATGCCAGCACTTCCCCCGGAGTACCTCCACTGTCTAGTTCCCAGTCATCTTTTGACAAAGTACAAATATCTGCATATGGTCCCCATAGAGGACGAGTATGAACCTTATTGCCCTTAAGACGAATTTTCTCAACTACGCGATCTAAAGTCTGCCGTGATTCTTGTTGTAGCTTGCCCCACCAAGAGTAGCGATCGGCCGGAGGATGATATACTAGAGAATGGATTGCTTCATCTAGGTCAAGTCTAGCATGCAAAGCGACTATCGGATCAGCATCGTGCTCAACTGCCTGGGCACGTCGTAAACGTTTTGTCAGAGCCTCAATATACATAGAACGCTCTGAATCTGATTTCAAAGACTTGACACCAAAGCGATTAACAATCTTTAAAGCATGGTGCAAATTTGATTGGTCATGGTCAATAAATTTTAGACAAGTAGAAACAACATTTGCTAGAAAAAACAAATCCCCTTCTCTAGGCAGTTCTGCAGGATGTAAATCACAAGGTAGCTTTTTTGATAAGCATAAACCCTGAGCCTCAACCTTGTTTTTAAGACCGGGGTAAAGAACTTCGTCCCGGCTAAAAGAAAAATCGAGTAGCGATTCCTCGTTCTTTAAAGCACCAACCTCTTGAGCCAGTTCAAGAGTCTTCTTTTGGCAAGAATCAGCTATATTTGCAGGAACACGCAGTAATAAAAGTTGAATTTCTTTCCACAACTCTGAGTCATTAGTACTTTGAAGTTTAATTGAACCCAGATAGTCTTGTAGCTTTTGCTCGGAAATAAAAGCTTTCAGGCGAATCAGTCTCATTTCGAGTTGAGCTACAGGGAGGGGTGAAATGGGCTGCTTGGGTATTGGCTCAAAAGGGAAATCATCGTCTGAGGGAAGGTCAGCCTCCGGTTTGTCGTGATTCTGCCCTGATGCTGGCTCAAAAGGGAAATCATCCTCTGAGAGGAAGTCATCCGGTTTCTTCTGATTTTGCTTTGGTGCTGATTCCAAAAGGGAATTCAGGGCTTTTAGTATCTCTTGACAGTCACTGATTCCCGAGTCTTGTGGATATTTTTTAAGGGCTTCTTCTATTTGCGCTCGCAGTCCATACAAACCGGACTGTACTATCTCGATTAAATCCGAGTTTTTTGTGTTTAGTAACTTACTGAGGTGATGCATTAACTGCATTAATATGCCCTCTACTTTAACTTGATTATGACGGTAAAAATTCAGGAATTACACCATTTTTATTTTTTGAGTTTAATATGCTTAGCAGTTCAAAATGGAGAATTGGTAGGGTGAACTAATTCTCCATTCTGTTATTTACATATAGTGAGAAGGAAATTTCATAAAAATGGTGTTGGGAGTTAGATTATGATATTGCATGGTACGTTGTCATAGTTAATTATGGATGACTAATTGCTCATTGACAACTAACAAAAAAACATTGACAACTAATGTACCCCAGAAAACGGGTTCCGCTCATCCACAACTCCACTACTTTCCAATTCAACTGCGGTCCGAAAAACGTATCCCTCTTGGTTGAGATTTTCTTTATTGTCTCCTTCTCTGTAGGGAACTTCACCCGCATGAATCTGTAGAATACCTTTTTCATCAAGAGTGACGCGATATTCACAAGGGTATTCTGTTTTGTTTTTAGGTTTTGTCAATTCACCAATTAGTTTCCATGTATTGCTGTCTGGGCAATAAACTTGGAAATAGAACATATGCTTGCCACTTAAAGGGAAAGGAGGTAAGGGAGCGCTAATTAATCCCTGCCGTTTTACAGTTTCATCTTCTTTATTGCAAAAGATTTTTAGTTCCTTGCTATAGTCTTTTGCTGCTTCAAATATTACATTTTCAGCATCTGTTTTTAGTGCAGCTGCAGATTCGGCGACATTGACAGCGATATCACGTACTACTTTGCCCTGGGAAATAACTGGCGCTTGTATTTTTTGGGTTGCATCAATACTATTGTGCTCGTTAGCAGGCGGAATCATGTAGTGCGGGTTGCCATTGCAAAACCGTAGGGTGAATTCTAGCTTTTGATTAACCTCAAACTGGATTTTGATGGACTCGCGAAATTCTTGCTCACCCATATTCAGTGTCTTTGCCAACGCCTCACCATTGAAGCCGCCCCAGAGCTGCGGTGCCTTACCTTCAAAGTCTTGACGCCGAATATTATTAGTTAATTGTGCTCCCCGCCAATCACTCCGAACCTTCGCCCCCGAGTCACTGTCAAGTTGATAAAGTTCTTGACCTGCCTCAAAGATAATATCTGGCGGATTCCCAATTACCTCACGCAAGAAGGAGCATGGCAGAAAATAAAAAAAGTTTTTAACATCAAAGTAAAGCTGGTTTGCTCCCTTAACCAGCATTGGCTTAGCATAGACGGGATCAAACGTCAACTGCCGCAATTTTTCAGCGTAACATGCTCCGATAGAGGTCGCAAGCTTAGCATATTGGGGTACAAAAGTGACCCGCTCTGCATTCCATACAAAATATTCAGAGTTGCTAAATGCTCGGTAAAGCTCACTTTTAACTTGATCAAGGTTGCAGGTTTTTCCTGACAGGATTAACCAATCTACCTGCTGTTTATTCTTTTTGAAGCTATTCATCATCAGCCCGTTGGCAATCCCGATTGCTTCTTTGAGTACTGGAATTACAACATTTTCAAATTGCTGCACCGTTAGTTTTACGTTTAAGCTATCAAGGTTACCATTCGGCAATTGAATGTCGTTTTGTAGCAGCATGTCAGAAATTTCCTGACCATTAAGAATGAAGTCAGTTACCTGATCTTTTTGACCTAGGTGGATTTTAGCCCTCTCAGCATGTTCCCAAAGTGTGTAAAAGGTTTGCACCCGCCGAGATTGACGAGACTCTTTCCAACGGGTAGGTAGCACTTTCTCAGCAGCGCTTAGGGCATCTTTATAGGCTACAGAATCTGATTCTGGATCTTGTGTGTTTAAACAAGCCAAAAGTGTCCCATTTTGGAATTTACCGTTAACAATGAAGCGCTCACTTAGCTCATTGATTTGAATCTTCAGTACGTCCTGCTGTAGAAGTTCTTCTGTAACTGCCGTTAGCAAACAATCGGCAATAGCTGCCTTTAAAAGGAGGAATAATCGCAGGGTGATTAACTCGCCTCCTAACTGCAAATGACCTGAAGAACCTAACAGTTTGGGGGTAAGTACATAATAGCGTCCCCCATCGCCTCTGTCTTCGTTTGGCTCAAACGGGTCTATCTCTTTCAATGTGAGACGAATCAAAGCCAAGTCAGTGGTTCCTCCACCAATATCTAAAATTAAAACATTTTGTGACCATGTATCACCTTCACTACAACAACGAGTTTTGAAAGACTCTATTCCAGTGTTTAAGTCTCCTCCAAATTCTCGCCAGAGGTAAAAAATAGCTGCTGACACCGCTTCATCGTATGCGATCTGAACATCATCAATGCCCAGTTCTTTGACAAGCTGCTCAATCTCAAGGCGTACCACTGGTGGAGCTATAGTTGGGTAAGTCACTACTCCTTTAGAGAAGTTGCCTTGACCACACTTATCTGGATGTTCTTTGCGGTAATCATCGGTCAACTCAATCAGATGAGCCCACGCGGCTTGAATAAGTTTTTTAACTTTAATGTTAGCAGTGTTTCCATTGAGTGTGACAGGGATGGAGTGCTCTTGCTGACCTAAGTAGCGTTTGGGTGAGTGGTGAAATTTTCCTTCAATCTCCCCTCCTTCGTCGAGTGCTTGTTTTCTATTTTGTCTTGCTCGTTCCCCCATGAGCACTTTGACTTTGAACGGATCTTCTTCTGGTAAAGAAGGATCGAAACTGACGATTTCTAACTCGCTAGGAATTTCACTAAGTTTGCTATTTTTGTTGAGTTCAACTGCAATGAGACTCTGCCATTCTAGAGGTGGTACACGGGAAACTTGATAGTAGATTTCGTTAAGTTCGTTGCTGACGGCTCGGCGGAATTGCTCTCTGCGCTGACTTAAGCAAATTTCTAACAGACGAATAGCTTCTAGTAAGCGGGTGCTGTTAGTACCCAAAAATATTTGGGCACCTAAATTAGCTTGGTCATCGAAGTTAAGACCTTGAAAGTTTTTACCAAATTCTTTGAGCAGCTTTTCCCACTCTTCATTTTCCAAATTACTAAAACTGTTGGTGGCTCGTTGCTTCACCCACTCAACCAACTTTTCACGCAAGTACTGTTCTTGCTCCTTGGGTAAGCTATTTGGGGTAACAATCAGTTTCGGATCGTAGAGTGTGACTGTGGAGTTGGATGTGCCAAAATCAATAGCGAAGAAACCAAGATAAGTGTTTTTTGGCTTTTCAGTTGGAAGTTCACTGGTTCCGATAACTGGAGATGGGGGTATCGCTGCTGGTTTTCCGGCTGAAAGTTGAGGAATTTCTTCAACTGGAGATGGCTGTATTACTGCTGGTTCTTTAGCTGAAAATTTACGGTTTTCTTCAGCTGGAGATGGCTGTGAAATTGAAGAAGAAAAAATATAGCACTCTGCTGAAGAGTTTTTTAGTTTAGATAAATCTGCACTACCGTCTAAGTTAGAATCATAATACTCTACACTTACCTTCAAAATGCAGTTGAAATTTTCTGGTATGGGCTTATCCAAGTGACAATCAGATTGCTTTGTACGCAGAGCGTTCTCGAGCTTAACTAGCTTCTCTGCGTTGTAACCTTTGTACGCAGATTCAATCTGCTTTGTCAATTCAGAATCTGTTCCGCTAACAGATATAGTAATGCGGTAGATATGTGGTAAGTTACTGCTTACAATCGGAATAAGTTCGATTGCAGGAAGCAACAACACCTGGGGGTCATTGTCTTTAGTACGCAGTTGATAAGAAGAAAAAAGCTCAATCTTGAGGGGCATTTGAAGTCTTCCTTTATCTCAATGACAGGTTTCAATTTTTTGGATAAGAAATCGATGAGATTGACAAAAGAACCTTTAAAAACTGGGAATTTTTAGTTTGCAATTGCCGATCGCCGGCGGCAATGTACTTTAGCAATGCTTCATTCTTTAAAATCTGTTCTAAGCTATTAATAATATAGTCGTCCACAACCGCTAAAAGTGTAGTTATAACCTTTTTGGTAACTTCGCTGACAACCTGAACAAGGTTCAAGCTGGCGCTAGCAATCATCTCTGAGCGTAGTCGCAGCACTAGGAATTCGTGGTTAAATGGTCTTGGAGTAACTTGCTTCTTCTTATGATGACTCCAGTCAAAGATGTGAGCAATGTTATGTTTATCATCGACACGCGCCAGAGGAAACGGGATTTCGGAGTTGATGATTGAGGAGCTATCGTCGGTAATGTTTTTAATTTCGTCAGTAATTAGTTTTTGCAATCTGCTTGGGTCAGCAGCTAATTGGAGGTTGTTCACTAAATTTGCCTGCTCTTCACCAAAGTTTTGCTCAACTTGGTTTAGAATGTCAGAATTTAGGATTCTGCTTAGATCTTCACGCGCTTGCTCCAAATCACTAGACAATTTGTTTAACAAATCTTTGAACGCCTCTTCGATGCATGTGAGAGCAAATTTTTTAATATCTTCAACGGTTGTTTGAAAAATGGAAGAAAAATCGTCACTCTTCATCGGAATAGAGTTATTAACTCTTTTCACAGGTCGAAGTCCAATACTAATTATTTTGGGATCAACCGATGTTGAAGCAGAGGGTAGTTTAATAATACCATCTTGGATTTTATTGAATAGGAAAGCCCACTCGTTCCAATTGTTTATTCTAAAGCCGATCTCTTTCTTCACAACATCGCTAACAGCAACTGTATTACGGTTTAATAGAGGCTTTTCTCTTAAATTATCTTTGAAGGATCTATAAGTATTCACTAGGGTATTAATAGTTTGGGATAGCTTAGTAAAAGCTGCGCTTTCTAGGCTTTCAACCTGACCATCTTGGATTTGATCTATTATCTTTTTCAGAGTTTTCTGTTCTGTACGCAAATCTTCGGCAGCGCGACTAGTGTCTTCATAAAGTTGTTTGATACCATGAGTAGCTACATGAGTCTGGAGCAATGAACGTAACCTACCAAGACCACCATCATCGGCAAAGTCACTGAGTTGTCTCCCCAAGGTGCTATTTCGTTGAGAGCTCGGCAGCATCTCGCTCAACTGCTGCCATTTCTGACGCTGAGCAGACTCCTCAGGTTTTTTCACTTGCTCAAGTTCTGGTAAAAATTCTGGAGAACAGACTTCCACAAGATTCGATTTTTGTGCTAGTTTCTCCAATCCAAAAAGTTGCGATATTAGAATAATCCTATCTTTTTCTTTTGTCAAATTTCTAGCGCTGGTGATAATGTGGTTTAGAATATCAATGCCCCTGAGAACTTCATCTTCGCTGAGGAAAGGCCTATTAAGGAATTCGTCAATTTTTTGTTTGTCATTAGCGTTTAAGGAAAGTTGATTAAACCGACTTACTCCTACTAAAATACGATCTCTAAGGTCTCCTGTATTCTTATGCTGCTCAATTATAGTGCGGATTTTAGGTGCTGTCCCGCTTGATGGGTTTTTGCCGTTGAGCAGAAGCAAAAAGGTCTGTACTTCTTCTATTTGCGTTAGAGACAGGTAGGTATCCCTTACCCCAGAATGTTCACTCCCCAAGCCAGGAATATCTAAAAGAACAAACTCATTACTATTGTTGGCTCCTTTTAAAGAAGACAGATCCCAAATTTCCTTTGATACCTCAACTTTGACATTTATGCAGCGGATTAGTGAAAAGCTGTTACGCACGTCTTGGGCTGATGGCTGGTCTTTATTCTGCCATTGCGTTGGCGCAGAAGGCAATTGGTCAAATGTGAGTTCTAGGATGTTCTCTGGCAAAGAATCTAGTTTCAGCCCATTCTTAATCGTCGTGATATCATCAATCTTTTTAGTGCTGCCACAAAGATCTTTTCCGTAGACCCTATAGGTATTAACGAAAACTACGATTTCGTATATCAGATAGCGGAGTTCTGAGTTTTGGGCATTTTCCCAGACTTGCTCACACAATTTAAGAATAGTATCACAATCCACAGCATTTTGAGGGCTTAAACTTTGCAAAGAGCGAAGAATAAGCTCAGAGGGAAGCCTTACTGCTTTTGCCCGGTTTTCTGCTTCTTCGAGCATATAGCGTAGGCATTCTTTCACCCCTTCCTCAGAAAGATATTCAACGGTAAATTCTTTCAGTTTCGTCTTCTGAAAGCCTTCTTGCTGAACAAGGTGAATAGCGGTTACATTACCTGTAGTAGGAGTTTCACTGACTGGTAAGCCATCTGCATAGCCGATTAGGCTGCCCACAAGCAAGGTTTTACCGCTAGAGACTTCTCCCATTACAGCGATTTTAATTGGTGAAGCCGCACGTTTTTTAATTGTGTCGGCAGCATTTTTAAGGCGTTGGATACAGTCGTGGAGAGTAGTTGGAACTTCATCAGGCCAGGATTCTCGCTCGGGTATCAACTTTAGTCCCTCGAGTATAGACTCACCATATTCTTTATATCGTTGCAGGTTTTCTAAATAGTTTGACATTTTTTCTTTGGGTTCGGGATTGTTTGCAACTGACACTTCAATAGTTCCACTGGGGGGCAAACCTCGCTGTTGTTCCTCGACTTGCTGGATTTGAAAAGGTTTGCTTACCTGTTTCATGGACTTATCTTTTCCAGGTTCTGAGGAAAGCCTGGTTTTGAGTTCTGTAAGCCTTTCAGCAACAGTTTCCTCTAATCTTTCTACCAATTGAGCTTTCAATTTTTCTGGTTCAATTCTTTCCTTTTTCTGTTGAATTTCTTTGGAAAGGCTTATCTCACCATATCCTACTTCCAAATTAGAATTTTTCCTAGATATTGTTTTAATCTCACTCATTATCTCCCAAATGAGATGTTTTGTCTCTTCAATGTCATTATGCTGCTCTCTCAATATTTTTTGAAGTTCTTCAT
The DNA here is from genome assembly GCF_054684315.1 of Scytonema sp. NUACC21. Lineage (NCBI taxonomy): Bacteria > Bacillati > Cyanobacteriota > Cyanophyceae > Nostocales > Scytonemataceae > Scytonema > Scytonema sp. NUACC21. The sequence goes on from NZ_BAAFZH010000099.1 coordinate 11,711, forward strand.
GCTTATTTTGCAATGCTTCTCCAATCTTCTTTTCAATTTCTGTTTCTGTAATCTCTAATTTTGATTTATTTTCTTTAGGAGAAATAATTTCTAGTAGTTGATTTTTGATTATTTCAGTAAGTACTCCCTTCGCTACATCTAGCACAAATGGCACAACAGTTTCCCAGCTCATGAGATCGATCTCCTACTACTTTTAGTTACAAAGTCTATGGTAGCTAATGGATCTTTATAAAAAACTAAGCTTTTGCTCATTAAATGACTATGCTTCAATGACTTTCAGCCCTTACAAAGCAGAATCTGCATAAAATTCTTTCTTCAGTCATTTGCGATACTCATGTACATAACGACTAAAGAATTACAGGTAGTAATATTTACACAAAACTCTTGTATAAAACTACAGACTTCAAGAAAAAGATATTATTAATCCTAGTAAATTTTTGATAGCAGCCCCACTTGTAACAAATTAAGATAGTGCTGCTAAATTCAATAAGCAAATATGCTAAAGGTAGACGCAAACGCAAAGTTCAAGTATCGAATGAAGCAATAACAGAACTTTATGGGTATTCTGGGAAGATAAAAGTAAACTATTATGTGAAATTTGCCTCCTAAATCTGAATTTTATACAAGCTCTCCTTAAAACTTTTGACACGACATACATGAAAATTATGTTTTGATAATAACCATTATTGCATAAGTAGTCCTTAAAAGTCTTCCTAAAGAAAGGAATTATAACAAAAATATATCTTTGGGTAGATAAATCAAGTAGGCATTTAAGATAACCAAAATAATATATATAGGTGAACTTCAAAGCAACTTGTGCAGATTTGAGGAAGTGGTGTCACGGTCTGACTTTTTACAGGAAGTTCTCAAACTACGAAACTGCGTTGTTTTTTCTATAACATTACTCTCAATAGGTTTACGCCACTTGCTTCAAGCCGAGGAACCCGTTCAACACAATGCTCTCCCCGGATTTCTCATAAGCGTTGCGTCACTATTCCCAAAACTCTTATCCTGTATAGAGTTTGAGCGTTTTAGATAGAGTACGAATTATTCCAATATGTTGACGCGGTATTTTGACTCAAATCTAAGTTTCATAAGCATTTTGGGTAAGTTGTTTAAATCTTTGTGAGAAATCCGAGTTAAGAGTACTCGCTTGTGGTTGCGATCTCCAGCCCTAAAAACGGCGGCTGAAACCCTTATTATTTCGTCAACTTTCAAAAGTTTTCGGTCTACTGGCTTTTGCTAACGCAGAAAGACAAAAAAGTCAATCAATTCTTGCGGTATGAACTACATCAACAAAATCATGTTAGTTGGCAGATGCGGACAAGAACCCGAACTGAAGTATTTTGAGTCCGGTGCAGTTAAAGCAAGTATCAGCATCGCCATTAGACCTCCCTATAAAAGCGAACAAGCCCTTTGGTTTGATTTGGTTGCATGGGGAAAGCAAGCGGAAGTGATTGGTAACTATGTTCGCAAAGGAACCCAAATTGCAGTCACTGGGGAACTCCAATTTGACCGCTGGGCTGATAGAAATTCTGGCGTGATGCGTCAAAAACCCGTCATCATCATCAATGCTGTCGAGTTATTGAGTTCACCTCGTAAAGAAGAATCTGCCTCTGGACTTAACGAAGAAACCATCGCTTACGCTCATTTCTAAGAAAAGAACCTTCGCCTACGCGAGTATTTTGTGTAGGCGAAAAACAAACACACTTAAAATTTATCATCAGACTATCATGATTAACACCACTGCAACCATAGCTATCAAGACCGTCAACCATACTCACGACAGGGAAGGAAACTTAATTGCTTTCGGGATTGCTGAGTTCTACTATCGGGGGAAAGAGGGAACAGGGGCGCGAGTATCAATGGAACAGAAAACCGGGATAAGAAAAAAATTGTGAAAAATTAACCCTGCCACCATGTATATACATGGTAAAATCAACTTGTCATGTATAACCTGCTTTCGATGGATCAGTACTCCGGAACAAGACAAAAATCTCAAAGGCGACCTCGTACACCAGATGGTAAATTTGAAACAGATTACTCCGACTCTCAAAAACGGTTAAGGTCTATCCGACTGACGGACGAAGCTTGGGAAAAGCTTTATCAGATAGCAGAAAAAAACCATATAACTCGGAGTGAGGTGATAGAAATATTCACTCGCGGTGGTGAGTTATACTGAGGTTTCTCAGTAATTAAGACAATAGTTAGTGTAATTTAATACTATTTATTGTCAAATGGCAGCGTCAACTCATATTTTGGCAATCAAGAGTATTGTCTATTCTCTTGAGTGTCAAAGTGCTTTTCTACCATTTAGGTAATAAACCCGATACTGTTGGTAAATTGCGATGAGCAAACGTAGTTTACTATTCTCCATAATTTTTGATTTTCTCAAAGGCGAGTTGTGCGACTTCTTCGGCACGTTGTGAGGTCACTTTGGAATAACGAAGGGTAGTCTGAATTTTCTCATGCCCCATCAAAGCCCTAAGTTCTTCTATCTGTAGTATCCCCATGCGCTCAGTCGCCCAAGTATGCCGCAAATCGTGTAAACGAGTACCTTTAAGTTCTGGAATATGACTAGTAATTTGAATCCAAGACTGATAAACACGAGCGTAGGAAAGACGAGAACACGAGTTATTTTGTGGTTTTTGAGCAGTAAATAAAGCTGGACTGTTATTGTATCGGTAATATTTAACGTAGTTGAAAAGACACTCTCGCGTAGAGTCATTATAAAAACACCAGCGTTGTTTGTTACCTTTACCAATTACCTGAAATCTACGTCTGTCAACATCTAAATCCTTTAAATTTAAACTAAGTATCTCTGCAATCCTTGCGCCACTACTATGTAACAAATGTACTAAAGCATCCATACGAGCATCTTTTTTTACCGCTTGGTAAAGAAGTTCTAATTGCTGTGGTGTTAAATAGCGTACTTCTTCTTCTGAATTGTGTTCTCCAAGTTTTGGATTTGGTTTACGCCGTTTTAGTTGAGAAGCCGGGTTTGATTTGAGTAACCGCTGTTCAACAGCAAAATTAAACAATGCAGTAATTACCGCTTGATGGCGGCGATGAGTTGTAAATTTTATGCCGTCCAAATTACTTAAGTATTCAACTAAGACATCTCTATCGATAATCTCAATTGACCACCGACCATAAAGCTTAAGCAGAGGCATTAAAGTTGATTCATAAGAATCAATAGTGTGAGGAGAAAGTCCGGGACGCTCTAAAAACTGTGTAGCTAATGATGCTAAAGTAATACTCATTTCCTGATTGGTAGTTAATGTTTGACGTACTTGATGCTGACTATGAAGATGCAGATATTAGGGTTGAAGCGTTTGAACGTGTCCGCCGTGATGAATTACTACTCGCCGTAGAGAAGGTAAAATCATTAGCACGTCCTTTTGAGGATGAACTGCTAGACACGATTCTGTCCCGTTGGCGATATGTGCGAATTTTTTTACCAACTCTTTTAGAAAAAATCGAGTTTTCTGGGATGGATTCCGCTACACCAATCTTAGAAGCACTCGATTTTTTACGTGATATAGAGGGTTATAAACGACCAGATATGAGTGTTGCACCATTAAAAGTTGTTACCAAGGCTTGGAAGCGGTTAGTTATAAACGATTTTGGAGTCATTGACCGTAAGGCTTATACGTTCTGCGTTCTTCAATGCTTACGGTCTGCGTTGCGACGCCGTGATGTTTTTGTTGTTAAAAGTCAACGTTATTGCGACCCCCGTGCCAAACTTTTATCGGATGAAGCTTGGGCAGCGCAACGTGGGGCGATATGTCGTACTTTAGACCTCGAACCTACTTTTGATAAAACTCAAGAGATTTTAAAATCCCGACTTGATGAAGCTTATCACCGGACTGCTAGTAACTTCAAAGACAATGCATTTGTACGTATTGAGATGAAGGACGGTAAGGAGTACTTAGTATTGACGGGATTAGATAAACTTGTTGACCCACCTAGTTTAACAACCCTCACTTATCAAGTGGCAGCAATGTTACCGAGAGTGGATTTGCCAGAAGTGTTGTTGGAAATTGATGCCAGGACAGGATTTACGAAAGAATTTACTCATTTAAGTCAAGCTGGAAGTCGCGTCAAAGACTTGCACATTAGTATTTGTGCAGTGCTGTTGGCGGAAGCTTGTAATATTGGGTTGGAACCATTGACACGCCCGGAAGTGCCAGCATTAACCCGTGGGCGGTTGTCATGGGTACAGCAAAATTATATCCGTAGCGAAACCCTGATTCGCGCTAACTCCAGACTCGTTGATGCTCAAACCCACATTCCTCTGGCACAAATTTGGGGAGGAGGCGAGGTTGCATCCGCCGATGGTTTACGGTTTAGTGTGCCTGTAAGAACCATTAATGCTGCACCCAATAGTAAATATTTCGGTGTTGGTCGAGGTGTTACTTATTACAACTTTACATCCGACCAATTTACTGGCTTTCATGGTATTGTCATTCCAGGTACGCTACGGGATTCTCTGTTTTTATTGTCAGGATTGCTCGAACAAACAACCAGCTTGCGACCAATTGAAATCATGACCGATACGGCAGGTTATAGTGAGGTTGTATTTGGTTTATTTTGGGTGTTGGGCTACCAGTTCAGTCCTAGGATTGCAGATATAGGAGATTCCAGGCTGTGGCGATTAGACAATAACGCTGTTTATGGAGCGTTGGATAAACTAGCAAAAAATAAGATAAATACTGAACTCATAGCCAACAACTGGGATGATATATTGCGGGTAGCGGGTTCTCTTAAATTGGGAACTGTAAGTGCAACAGACTTAATGCGTTCTCTACAGCGAGGTAACCAACCTTCAACCTTATCTAAGGCTATTGCTGAGTTAGGTCGGATTGCTAAAACTTTATACCTCCTGTCTTATATTGATGATGAGAGTTACCGCCGTCGCATCCTGACCCAAATCAACCGTGGCGAAAGTCGTCACAGTTTGTCGCGAGCTGTGTTCCACGGGCAGAAAGGAGAGTTGCGGCAAAGATATCGTGAGGGACAGGAGGAACAACTCGGAGCATTGGGCTTGGTTGTCAACGTGATTGTGTTATGGAATACTTATTATATGGATGCAGCTATCTCCAAACTGCGTTCTATTAACCAACAGGTCTTACTGTCAGACGTTGCCAGACTGTCTCCGCTTGGACGCAAGCACATAAATATGTTAGGGCGGTATCATTTTTCTCTCGCTGAAACTATAGAACAGGGAGAATGGCGTCCTTTAAGAGACCCATCTGCACGCGTTGATTTTGAACTAATTTGAGGGAAAAGAGCTTATCCCGGTTTTCTGTTCCTAAGTTTTGTAACGATTTTTTTCATGTATATACATGGGGGAAGTCTTAAAGAACGTAAAACAAGGCTTTCACCTATGTATATACATGGAGGCGATTTTGCTCATATTTTTGACTTTATTTTCTTATCCCGGTTTTCTGTTCCATTGATACTTACGCCCCAAATTCTACGACTTCTCACCCAGTTCCCACTCGGGTGGTGGGGGTGCGATTGACTTGGTGATGCACGTCAACAGTTGTAGCTTCCCCCTGGCGATCGCCTGGTTAAACGATAGATTTGGAGAAGGGGGAATGCTCAAAGCAGCCACTCACCATGCCAGGATACTTGCACAACAAATTGCCCAAGCAGAACCAGCACAAAAGTTCACACCACCCGCTGTTGACTCAAGCCAGTGGCCCGCAGTACAGCAATACCTCATTCAAAAACGGGGACTGCCAAAAGAAATGGTGCAAGCCCTCCACGGTCAGGGGTTGGTTTATGCTGACAGCCAACAAAACGCCGTATTCGGAATGAGGTCACTCACGGGAGAAACCACCGGAGCGTTCCTTAGAGGCACCAGGGGAGAAGACAATACCTTCATGGGTTATGCCCGTGGCACCAAACGAGATGCGGGTTGGTTCTATCTCAGATGGGGTGGTCAGCCAACTGATGATATCCAGCGAGTTGTGCTAACAAAATCACCCATCGATGCCCTGTCACTGGCAACAATAGAAGGAGTCCCCCAACAGAGAACCATGTACTTGGTTGCCGATAGTGCCAAAAGCTTGCCAGTGGAATACCTTAGAACCATCCCAAAAGTGATAGCAGCTTTAGATAGTGATGCATCTGGTTTTGAATTGGCTCAAGCGATTCGGGAGCAGCTGCCAGAAGCTGAAAGGATGCGCCCTGCATTGAAGGATTGGAATGAGGAGCTATTGGTTAGGTTACGACAACAACAAAAGCAAAAACCGCAAGGATTTGAGCGATAAGCAACCAACCGATACCCAAGTGATTAATCCTCGATCACCCAACAATTGTACTGGTTCAAATAATGAAAAATTTATTGAAGTGGTTCAAAAAGCCCCTGCTCAATCATTGATTCGAGAGCTTCTCTATCTATTGCGGATTCGATGACCCATCCCCTCCCTTCTACTTTTCCCTGAATGCCATCTAGGGTTACAAAGTTGAACTCCAACGTAAAAAGCAAATCTTGATACAGCCTGATACTATACAGCAACCATCATACTGCGATCGCTGAATCAAGTCCCGAAGTGTAACCGTTGGAAATGGCTTGGTTCTGTCGAATTCTCTTCCATTTGCGCCCCATTGCTATCATTGCCGCCTCCATGGTCTCATCATCAGCGGCTTCAATCATCTCGATCAACTTATCGCCAAAATCGTCATTAGTCTTTTTTTCAGAAGATGACTCTTCTGCCAACAGATGGCAAAAGTAGCGACCGGAGCCTGGAGATAACTGCTCCATTCCTTCTAAAAGTGCCATAAAGACATCCGGTCCCACCCACTTTTTCCCAGAGCGAAAGTCAGATAAGTGATTGGGAGTTATCCCAGCTATGGCTGCAAGGTCTTTGCCTCTTACTCCGTAGCGATCCATCGCTTGCTTAAATAGCTGGTGAACTTGTTGAGCCATATTTTTTACTTACTCTTGACTTAAGCTAATAGTAGTAGCGTATGATATCAGTTAAGCTTTTAGTATGATTATATCAACCCAAAAGCTTAAATTCAATCTAACCTACTAGAACGGTCTGGAGCAAGAGTGACTTGCTTCGGCAGAAACTCCTTTTGTTAATAGAACAGCCCCTAAGCGTTGCAGCGGTTAGGGGTGATGTTTCAATTACTCATCTTTAATTATATGTCAGAAACACAGAATCAGGAAAGCCTTTCTTTTGCTCGTGAGGTAGAAGAAACGGACTTTATCAAAGCAATAAGTGAGATTGTCACCCAAAACCAATCGATAAAAACCGTTGAGCTAGCGCTTACTCAAAACTTTATAAAATTCACACCCAAAGAAAAAACTGGTGCTGAAATTATTGAACTTAAGGGTGTAGACAACTGGTTTGAAGCGTTATGTCAACTTTTGGCTTACACTGTTTACCTCTGGCATGCTAAGCGGATTCACCTATTTGGAAAGCAAGACCTGGCAAAACTAGCACTGGCTCAGGCAACCTGCTTGGAATTTGGCGTTGCCGTAACTTTTGAGGAGGTGCAGTCATGACAGATACAAAAATTCAAGGAAAGTTTTACCCTCTACAGCATGAGGAATGGTTAAAGGTTTACAAAGAGCTTACAGATAGCCAAAGAGGTGTTCTTTACTATTTAAGGAGTCTAGATCCTTACAGCAATGGCTTAAGAATACGTGCCTCAAAAATAGCTGGGGATTTGGGCATTTCCAGACAAACAGTTTATAAAGCAATCGATGTTTTGGAAGAGAAAGGATATGTAAACAAAGAAGATGTTGATTATACCTTAAAAATACAGTCTAAAGGATTTTTATGTGACACTTACTCAAATGTCACACACTTGTCGCCTGAAAGCGACAGTTGTAAATCTCAGGCGACAGTTGTAAACGTAGAGCGACGGTTGTCGTCTAAGAGCAACAGTTGTAAATCTCAGACGACAGTTGTAAATGTAGAGCGACAGTTGCAGCCTGAAACGCCTACACAGCAGGAACTCCAGTCCTCTAAGACTATTCAGACTTATTCAGACTTTATTCAGACTCTCTCAGAAGAGGAGCGAGGGAGTTTTTTAGATTTTTGTAGGGAAAAAACCAAAAATCTTAGCAAGGAAGTGAATGACATCGAGGCTTGGTTGGCTCACACAACTAAAGCAGGGCAAAACCGTTGGGATGTGTACTACGAAAAATTTACTCTCCACCAACAGAAGCAAACCAACAAATCAAAAAGCAGTGCCAACAGCCAGATGATGAAAAAGTTTACTTCGGAAATAGAACAGAGGTACCAGCAAGCACAAGCAAACTGGCAGAAGTCGCAAGCAGAGTCGTGTGAAACAGGAGGTACGGCATGATGGTAAGATTACCTCCCCAAAACATTGAAGCTGAAGAGGCAATACTCGGTGGTATTTTGCTCGACCCAGATGCTTTCGCCAGAATCTCGGATCGTCTTGTTCCCGAAGCCTTCTACATCAGTTCTCACAGAGAGATTTACCTCGCAACGTTGCAATTGCACGGTCAGGGCAAACCCACAGACTTGCTTTCAGTCATAAACTGGCTTGAAAACCATCATTTACTTGCTACAGTTGGCGGTAGAAACAAGCTTGCCGGTTTGGTAGACCGCACGGTCTCTGCCGTCAACATCGATGCCCTAACAGAACTGGTGATGGAAAAATACTACAGGCGTCAGTTGATTAAAGCAGCTGCTGAGATTATGGAACTCGGATACGAACAACAAACAGAGTTACCCACCATACTCGATCGCTCCGAACAAAAAATTTTCTCTGTTTCCCATCAAACTTTTAGCTCAAACACCGAACACAACAGCACGATTGCGGTGAACGCTTACTCGGACATTGAGTCTATCACCCCTATCTACCGCACGGGAATTTACGAGTTGGATAAGTTGATTGTGGGATTTGAGGGTGGACACCTCACCATACTTGCTGGTCGCCCGTCAATGGGGAAAAGCTTTGTCGCCTTATTCCTAACTCTGCAAATGATACTCCTCCACAACCGAAGCGTTGTCGTTTTCTCTCTAGAAATGACCAAAAAGCAGTTGGAATACAGATTGTGGAGTTTGATGAGCGTGACAACGGCATACCAATACCTAGATTTGGTTCCCTTAAAGGGCGATCGCATTCGGAAACACCGTTCTGGTGACCTTCCCTTAGCTGAGTGGGAGTTTGCCAGCATTGCCAAAATTAGCAGCGTAGCTATAGATTTACCGCTCTATATCAATGATTCGAGGGGAATTACAGTCTCCCAGATTGCTTCCGAGTGCCGTCAGATTAAAGCGAAACAGGGGAAGCTGGGGTTAATCATTGTTGATTACTTGCAACTAATGGCAGCGCAAGACTTTAAAGGTGGAGGGAACCGCAGCTACGAACTAGGAGATGTTGCCAAGGGACTTTACAAAATAGCAGGGGAATTGGACGTTCCCGTACTCGCACTCTCTCAAATCTCCAGAGGAGTTGACAATCGACAGTGCAAGCGCCCGATGATGAGCGATTTGAGCCAGTCAGGAATTTTGGAGATGGTGGCAGACAATATAATATTCGCTTATCGAGACGAGTATTACAACCCCGATACGGATTTACAGGGAATCCTAGAACTGATTGTTGGTAAGTCGCGCCACGGCTCTACGGGTACGGCAACGGTGTTCTTTGACAAGTCCTACGGAATTATTAAAAATTTGGAGTCAGTCTGATGGTCGCAAATGTGGTCCAACAGCAATGGTTTGTTGTGCGCGGTTGGTTAGATAACTCCGAGTGGGGAGACGAACCCCCAGATCCGGATGATGTTTGGTCAGTTGGCGATGTCTGCGACGGGCTACGCCTACGCGTTCGCCTAAAAGGTACCACAGTTGAGGGAACCGTACAGCTGACAAGAGAACATTTGTTTTTGGACGCATATTTACCCCTCGTTTTGGTTCTGTGGGATGGAAAATCAATACCCGTTCCGATTGAACCAGAATTGCTAGTCCGATTAACACGTTTTATTCCACCGGGGTTAACCTGGAAAGCACCTGAAAGCTTTAGCGACAAGCCAAGGTTGAAACCAAAAAGTAATTCTCTTGGAAACTCCACTCAGTTAACAGTCAATAATCAATACCCAACAATCAGCAGTTCAAGGGGAAAAAAGGTTTGCGATAGGGCTTCAGCCCGTAGGCAGTTGGCTAATCGCGCAGCACAACCTTCAAGCAAGCGCGAAATACTCACAAACGGTTGCCAGAATACAAATGATGTTCCCAACATCCATTGCAAACGCCCTCCATCTAATGAAGTTCAAGAGGATAAACATCTTTATTCTTTAGAGGATGTCTGAGAAGTAAGAAAGCTCTCGTAACGGTATCCTGTCAGTAGAAAAAATACTTAAGTATGAAATTTTGACACATAGTTACCCTTTTTTAGGTATGGAAGGGTAACTATGGGTAGGAATCAAGTTACAGTTCCTTGCCCATACTGTTAATTGAAGTTATCTCGTACTTAACCCAACGACTCGCTGCAATTGTAACACCGTCTACAGCGTGAGTTTCTGGTGCTTGGCGTGACTTGTCTTGTTTGTCTTTAGGCAACCCTAGATGTTTACGCAAGTTAGAAGTTTCCCATCCTTGAATAGTTGTCGGCTTAATACCCAATAGGTCTTCTATTTGACTAAGTAACCATAATTGTCCGACCATAGCAGGGCTAAATCCTTTGTCTCCTCGTGCCATAACACGTTCAACGATGATGCTTTGAATTGGATAAAGCTTAGCTATTTCACTCACTATCCGTAGTTCGAGTGTTTTGTTGGCGCGAATACTAGGAGGTACTTTCTTTTGTTTGCGGTTATCAAAACGTTTTTGACGGTGAGCACGTTGAATATATGGCTATTTACGGTTAATGCGTCTTCCTCTACGCCCACGTCTCATCATCGCTCTTTGTTCCATTCTGTCTTTAATTGTTTTGAACCGAAGAACAAGATGCAACATAAGTAACGTGAATTTGGAGGACTGAACGCCAACTCCAGAGTACAGTTTGCCAGGGTCTAAACCAATAACAATTGGTTGAGTTTTAGTGTCGCTTGGGTCAACGGTTAACTGTACGTAAAATACGCCTAGTTTTGACCATCGCTTGATTGCTTTACCATCCTTTATCCAACGTCTAGCTCGGCTAGGAGTTGTTGGCATAAGTGGTCTTCCGTCTTTTGAGACTACTGGAATTCGCATTTAAGATAATTCTCCTTTCAGAGTTGATGTCCCCTCGCCCACCTAATCCAAGATGTCTTGTCTCACAACGACTGACCAAACAGTCTTACATTAAATCCGCACTGGGGAAGTATGCGGGTGTGTGTCCCAGGATTAGGCTCAGTGGGCTAGTCAAACACGTAAGATTTGGTTCTTACAAGCCCCACCCTCAACGAAGTAGGGTGGGGTTATTGACCCTTATACATATTTATAGTTGCAATTATAGCCGTTTTCATATATGCGAGGTACACCTATTTGTAAGGGCGTCAGCGCAGCATGCCGACAACTCCTCCCTCCTTAACGAATGAAACAGCCCTGCTTCTAGACGTGGGAGTACTAACTCCTCCTATATGAACATCGGAATAGGGTTGAGCTGCTCTTCCGACAAAGGGGTTGACAACCAACCTAATTTAACAGGAACATCATAGAGCCGACCAGGTGCAAATCTGGCTTTAAAATGGCGCAGTCCTGGAACAATCACCTTGACTACATTCAAACCGATATCAGGTCGAGTTTGATCTAAGACAAGCACTTCAAGACTGTGCTGTGCTGCAATCTCCACACATGCGATCGCATCAGAGCGCAAATCATCGCTCCAGCGACGAGGATAATCAGTCAAAACTTTGGGAATATGACTTTCGTCAGGAGCCAGATAAGGTTGATTTTCTAAGGTAGCAGTCGTTAACCAACTTTTCACATCTTGCTCAACAGGAATCAGGTCTCTCTTGTGCTCGACAATCTTCTCAAGTGGTAAAAGCTGGTTTAACTCAGTCACTGCCCGGAGTAGACCAATTTTCGCATCAAAATGTGCACCAAACCCAAACAGAATATTCTCTGTTTCCAGGTCGGTGCGCTTGGAAACAGCCGCAAAGGCTGGAATATTCAAGTCGCTGGTGATGTCCAGTACCCAAAACTCACGGTGCAGAGTTTTGTAATAGTCTTGTAGATCTGACAAATACGGATCGTTAAAGCTTGCCAAATCTACAGCAGGTTTTTGCACCCGATTGTACCACCATATAGCTACACTGTCGCGTTCTACTAACTCCATAAATCCCTGCAAAATGGCTTCTTCTGGGGTATTACCAGCAGCACAACCACTGGAATTTGCACGACAGAACTCATGGTCTTTGAGCAATGGATAACTGTAATACAAGTAAGCTGTTGGCAGGTATTTAAACTTTTCTTGAGTTAACGACCAAACAGGTGTCCACTCTATTTCTCGCTCCTCCTTGAACGGTTCTGGCATCCAATTAAACTGTCCATGCTTCTGATTCCATATCTGACGGTTCTGGAATTGGGCGTCGCTGAATTGCATAAGGGCATTGGGATGAATAGCGCTTTCACCGAGTTGAGCAATTGTCGCCTTCACCCGAATTTCGTCACCCGTCCAGATACCAGAGTAGCGCTCGATTGCTTCACAAAAGGCACTGGCTTTAGATTGAAGGTCGGTTCTGCCCTTACCAGCACTTTTGAGCCGTAACACTTGCCGTAAGCTATCCAGATTGTCAGCCTCAAGGGGAGAGGGGTGAACTGCAGCATAGGTGTGAACGAGATCATTCCCAGCCTCAGATATCCGCTCTAAAACACTGACAACTCCCGTAATTGAGCTAATGTGATATCCATATTGCTTAAGAGTTTGCACAGGCGATAAAATCCTATGCCCCCCATCACTTGTGAACTGCTTCTTCCGGCTAGCCAGTATCAGAGGTTGTGGCTCCGGGTTAGCAAGATATTTTGGCTCACCACAATCAGGGCATTGAGGACGCTTAACCAAGACATGGTGCTGCAGATTCAGCGATACCAAATCAAGAGTCATAAGCTTCCCTTCAAGCTGTTGATGTTCTCCATGAACAATCCATTTGGCAATTTCGGTTGCAGCCAAATTTAAGCCAGTTTGCAGGGTAGAGGGTAATATTGACCGGGAGGTGGGAAATGGGTTAATTAGGTTTTTTTGCTGCTGTATTGAGGTTTCAACTTCACGGTTATCCCGCAAACGGTGAGCCAGACACTGCCAACAACCTGTTTTGCCTGGAATAAAAATCGGCCCAATCCAAATTACGGCTCCCACAGGTTTAATCAGAATCCAAGACTGTTGTGCCCGCAACGCTTTCTGGTTGAAAGTTGCCAGTTCCGGTTGCAGGTAATCATCCGTTAGAACTACTGCTAGATCCTGTAAATCCTGCTCATGGCTGATGCGGATGTTTAAGGATTGCAGAGCAGTTATCAACGGTTCTTTTGCTACCGTGCCGAAGCTAGTTACAGAAACTCTGGTCGATTGCAAGCGATTGTTAGCAACTCTCGAATCTACACTCAATAGATTCCAAAAAGCTGCAACTTCAGCAGGGAAATTGTCATCAGCCTCAGTGATATAGCCCTTGTTTTCCAAGAGCGTCAGAGCATGTTCAACAGTAGCACCAGAAGCTTGTGTTTCTAACTTGCTAACAATTTCATCAACCGTATGACAACCATTTAAAAGTGGAGCTAACCAACAGTAAAGACGCCCAGTTAAAGCAATTTGATTCTGCTCGCTGAGCAAATACACTGTCTGAGGTGGTACAACTTCGACATGGAAGTGGGGCTTAAACTGTGGTCGAGTGATCATTCGGATTTATAATTCCCTTGTCTAAAATAACAAATAATATTAAGCAACAAAAGTGTTCTTGACGATTTGTGCTAAATGAGTGATATTAGCCATCTAACTAACTCAATTTCATACTGAAGTCTGCGAAAAAATTGATATCAATGCAATAAGTCAAGCTTTTTTTGCTACGGTTGCCACTGTTATCATGATTAGGTGTCAGTCTGTTAAGTCCTAGTTAACCAGACGGCAAAGAGTCTAAAACTTGTCAAAGCATTGCCGAATAAGAGGAAGGCGATCGCTACTGAAACCCACAGCATTGAGCAAAGAATCTCGGCGGATACTTCTCTTAACGTTTGTGAAATTCAGCATGAAAAACCAAAATTCCTGCTTGATTCGGCAACGCTGACTAAGTTGAATAGGTAGAAAACCTATTCCCAACCAATTCAAGTTGTCCTGAATTATTAAACAGTAGCTATAGAATAATACTTCATAGCTTACCGTTACTCAATGTCGTCTCTAATTATGGAACGTCTACGGTTACGGTTGTAGATGGAACGTCTACGGTTACGGTTGTAGATGGAACGTCTACGGTTACGGTTGTAGATGGAACGTCTACAGTTACGGTTCTGTTGGAGACGCTTACGAGTTGTTCGTCATACAATTCAGCCAACAGTTCTTGTTGATTAACCATATTTCCCTCCATTTGGGTGTAAGAATTGATTTGCGCTGCATTTCAACAGCTTAACGTTAGAATACCACGACTGGCACTATTAGAGTTCTTGTAATAAGCAAATCTGAATTAAGGGGCAATTTCTTATATTTGTGGGAGCGAGGGCCGGAATTCCCACAGATGCGTCGTTACACCAAAGTGCATCTATATTTTTGTTTATAAGGAATTTAAATCATAAGAGCGCAACTTTGTACAACAGTAGAGCCGCCTAGGACTCACGTATTGATAAAGAAATACCAAATCTGAAATACGGATTTCAGGCATTCAAGCTTGATTTTTCGACACTTTTTAAGCGATGCCTGCGGCGGGCTACGCCTACGCTATTGATCCTCGGATGATTGATAAAAGTCTAAAACGACGTATTTTCGTTAAACTCGTCGCGGGAAGTTTCCCCCGACAGATTTAACGTTAATGCATAAGATAATAAATTTGTACAGTGCGTAAGTTCTACAGCCTTGTTCTAACCGACGCTTCAATGTAAAGTTTTATGACCGCATTCAACAATTCTGTGTAAGTTGATTGGTAGAGTTATTATGAATCTGACACTATAAGCTTTACAGTCTTAAGGCAGTTAATTGTTCTATTGCTTGTTGCACCCTGAATTGAGAGATATAGGAGTGTATGATACCTTTACCAGAATCAGCACGAGTGGTTGTACCCTCTAAACTCGCGACCGATCTCCTTAGCGCAGTTAAGAAGCTTCCACTATATGATGACAAGGCGCTATATGATGTAAAGCTGCAAGCAACAGTTCGCGAACAAATCCGCACATTAATAGCTGGTGATGGTTTTGACTGGTTGGTAGAAGAAATCCGCAAGCGGCTAATCCGAAAACCGTATTGTGCATATGTGACCGGACTCCAATTCGACGATCCTAACCTTGTGTTTTTCTCTTTAGCCGGAGCCTTCGGAGACGTAGTCGATGATCCCTACAACCCTTCATCACGACTGGTGCGCGACCTTCAGCCATCAACAGACAAAGTCATTCCTGACGGCTGGGGTGTGCTGAACGAACAGCTTCACACGGATAGCACCGACTGGCCCGAGCCAAACGCTCTGACTTGCCTACATTGCATTCGACCAGACTATGAAGGCGGTGGACGCTCACGCTTATTGGATATAGACACACTACTTGTGGAGCTAGATAAACGTTTCGGCCAAGAAGTGCTCAAGATTTTACATACTGAAGCCGTACCTTGGTGGATTGCCGATAAATTTGGCGGAGGGGTGTTAAGAACACCTGTGTTCACGGCAAATAGTGTGCGCTGGTTGCCCTACACAATCAAATTTGCGCTCGAAAATAACCAGGAGTCTCTACCAGAGACAATCTCAGCATCTCTTGGCGCTATGGAAAACGTTCTTAACGAAGCTACAGGCATAATCGATTTTGCAATGGCTCCTGGAAGTCTCTGGTTTATAAACAACAAGCTCTCCCTGCATAGTCGGACACCAATCAAAAATCCCCAGGCATCTAAGCGTCTCGTTTTGCGAACAAAAATTCAGCATTCAAGCGGTTTCTATGCAAATACCCATCATTGACTTCAAACCCTTTATTGCTGGTGATACAGCCGCTCGCATAGCAGTTGCGAGCCAAATCTCTGGCGCTGTTCATGAATTTGGATTTTTCTACCTGAAAAATTATGGTGTACCCAAGACTTTGGTAACTCAAGCGTTTGCACAAGCCAAGTGGTTTTTTGCGCTACCACAGGAGCAGAAAAACCAACTAGCTTGGGACAAATACACCACTGCTGGCGGATATGAAGGTCTACAACAGCAGAAGTTCACAACAGTAGCGGATCTCAAGGAGGGATTTACTTTTGGGCCAGAATTTGACTCAAATGAACTTGGTGTAGCCAGCGATCGTTTGCTTGATGCACCCAATGAATGGTCCCAAAGTCAGACAGAGTTTCGTAAGGTTCTGTTACAGTTTTTCGATGCTTGTCAACAAGCTACCTCGTCAGTACTGCAAGCATTTGCTCTTGCCTTGAAACTGCGGGAGTCTTACTTCACGAATTTCCATACCTCGAACAATTTTCTCATACGTTTACATCACTACCCAGTTCTTTCCCAACCTCCTGAACCAGGGCAAATTGGCTGTGGCGAACATAATGATCTCGGCAGTGTTACCTTGTTGTTTCAAGATGAAGTCGAGGGACTAGAGATTTGCACCACACATGGGGAGTGGATTGCAGCTGTGTTCATCCCTGATACAGTTTTGGTACTTGTAGGAGAAATGATAGAGCGATGGACCAATGATAAGTTTCGCGCTACTGTACACCGAGTATCAATTCCCACGAATTTCCGTACAGCCAAGCCAAGGTACTCGATTGGCTTTTTTGCAAATCCCAACTATGATGCTGAGATTACCTGCATTGAGAGTTGCTTGGGCGTAAATGAAACTCCTAAATATCCGCCGTTTAAAGCAGGTGAATATCTTAAGCAGAAATATAGGGAAACATATAAGCATCTCCAATAAAAAAATGCTCCAAGTCTTGGTAGAATAACTTAACAGATTAACAAATGAATAAACCAAGGCTCTATAGGGAATCCAGTGAGCTAAGCGAAAAGAGTTTCTAACAATGCGCCCAGCAGTGCTTTGCTACGCCTTTTATGCAATATTGATGTTTTGGTCGAACCGGATTGTTCATGCCAGTTTTTTCCGGCGGGGGGAAGTGTTGAAAAACTTGCAACTAGCGCTCTTTCATTTGAGGCTAGAAGCCCCTAGCCTTTAGGCAGGGGTGTTGACCACTCTAGCTAGAGTATTGAAATCAATAATATCCGGAAAATCATCTCAGACATCCTCTTAATTTGAAGCGGTTTTTCTCAAGGTATAAATGATGAAACTCAGCTTGCCAAGCAACTGGTAAATGCCCCAATGGTAAAGTGCCGATGTGACTTCATAATTTGTCTGTCCTAACTCTGCAACAAACTTTTCTTTGGCATGAATCATTCGTGCAAGACGCATCAGTTCTCTTGTATAACGTCCCTCACGTTCTTCGTAGTATTGTGTCACCTCGCTGCCGATTGTCTGTCTAGAAACTATTTGCAATCCGGCATCTTTGAAACAATCTTCAACATACTCTAAAGACATGTTTTCAGACACAATACCCAGAGTATTGTAGATACGTGCTGCCTCTTTGGTTTCCATTAGTTCGGTTGCATATGTGGTGAACAGAACCATGTTGCCGTTATGCTTGAGAACACGCCCGCACTCCTTAAAGCCTTGCCGCAAAGAAGGCACTTGCTCCAGCGCGTCACGACACCAAATAAGGTCAAACGCAGCATCTTCAAAAGGTATGCTTTCCATGCTTCCTTTTGTGAAACTGACTTGCTCGGCTAAACCTTGCTTCGTCGCCGCCTCACGCGCCATTTCTAGGAGATCATCCAAAGGGTCAATGCCTTTGACCTGAAAATTGAACCGCCGCGCCAACTCGCAAGTGTACTTTCCCGTCGCGCAGCCGACATCAAGCGCGGCAGAGCCGACACTCAGATCAAGCCTCTCAACAAAATCATAGAGCATTTCAGGCGGACGCGGATGCAAACTTTGGTCTAGCTTCTCATACACTCCACCGCCATGAGCAACACGGATATACTCATAAATTGTGTTCAGCTTTTCAGCATTAACATTGTCAGTCATGAATCTCTTCTGTTCGGTTGCTCACAAAGTTGTTGTCTAAAATCAATATTTTAACAGCAATTACCTCATTGGGATAGTGGTTCTCACCACTTCACCAGCGTCATAATATTGCAGGACAGGTTCCTCGATTTAGCAGGTCAATCTCTCATCGGAGCCTACCTCCAATTTTTCACGTCGCAATTTGCTTCTCTTCTCTTGCTGGAAGGGAGATACTACCCTCCTCAACATCACTCCCAAACGTCCTGGGCAACTTCATTGCAAGCGTCACCATTCTGAGTGCGAGGAACAAAGACATAGCCAACCATAAGATATGGTTACTCGAAAACTTAATGGCGGCAAAATCCGCAGGCAAAAATCCCACCAAAAGAGCGGCTAAGCTAATATTGCGTAGGGTATGCCCTTGAGCCAAGCCCAAGAAGTACCCATCCAGAGTAAAACCTATTGAACTACATATCAGGACGGGTAGCAACCAGGGAACAAAAATATCAATGTTCTTGATGACTTCGGTGTGGTTGGTGAACAACCCAAAAATAGTGTCGGGAAATAGTATACATACTCCGCTGAAAAACAGTCCCACCAGTAGAGCAGTTCCCACCGAAACGCCAGCAAGGGACCTTAACTGTTGTGAAGCTCCTTTTCCTTTAAAGTTTCCGACCAGAGTTTCCGTACCAAATCCCAATCCTTCAACAAAATAGGTGCTCAAATTGCAGATCTGTGTGAGCAAAGCATTTTGAGCATATATCGTTGTCCCCATCAGTGCTCCCTCGTAGTTAAACGTTAAGGAGGCGAAGAGAATAACTAAATTGCTGATAAAGATGTTTCCATTGAGGATCAAGGTGGATCTCATAGCTCTTGAGTCCCAAATTTTTCCAGCTAGGGCGACTACTTTTTGCCACTGGATTTCTTTGGAAAAAAAAATCAATCCCATCAATAAAGATAGATATTGACTTGTAGCATAGGACACTCCTGCCCCCATGCTTTCCCACCCCAAGCTGAGAATAAACAGGTAGTCGAGTGCGATTTTGGCACCATTGCCAACGACTGACAACAGCACAACTAAGCCATTTTTTTCTTGTCCCAGAAACCAACCAATTAGGACAAAATTGAGTAAAATTGCAGGCGCTCCCCAAATCTGGGTGTTGAAAAAGGCTCGACCTGAAGCTAATACCTCTGGGGTGACATCCAGTAGGGCAAACCCCAGCTCTCCCAAAGGGTACTGCAACAGCACGAGCGCGATACCCAGCACCAGAGCAATTAAACCATTACGCAGTCCCACTAACAGTACACCCTCGCGGTCATCTCGTCCCACAGCTTGCGCTGTGACCCCGGTGGTACCCATTCGTAAAAATGTGAAAACCAGGTAGAGAAAGCTAAGCAGGTTTCCAACTAGGGCGACTCCAACTAGGTGGTGGATTTCTGAGAGATGACCCAAGAAGATGACACTGACTAAATTGGCCAATGGTATCATGATATTCGACAGGACATTGGCTAGAGCCAGTTGGAAGTAGCGCGGGACGAAATCATACTGGCGATGAAGCATCAAATTCATAGATTAACTCCCTAGCTACCAAAATCCCTACTCAATGAGAGTCGATTTTTTACTTTCTTTACAATTTTACAGGTAAAGCGGCGAGTATTATGATGACAATTAAGCAGTAAAAACGCTGATAAAGGGGGGAAGTATACGGTTCCTATGGTGGAAAAAGGGTTATTAAAAGATGCTGCAGTCGCTTCGTCAGGTGAATTTAGAGTACTGATTAAGGAAATAAGCAATGTCAAAGTATGATTTTGAGAGAATGCTCAGCCCTATAGAGCCAGCAACTTTCTTTAATGAATACTGGGAGAAACGTCCTCTTGTTATTTCCAGAAGTCAGCCGGATTACTACTGTGAGCTTCTTTCAATGCAAGATATTGACTCCATCATCCGGTTTACCAGGTATAAGCTTTCGGGAGTTGAACTGGTTAAGGACGGCTCTAAAGTTCCTCCCGGTTCTGGGCAGATTGGAAACTATGTAAATAGCGATGGAGTTCCTGATGTTAATAAATTATACAACGCATACTGTCAAGGTTATAGTTTTGTCATCAATGGTCTTCATGAGCGTTGGAAACCAGTATCAGTTTTTCAAAGAAATCTAGAGGTTTTTTTAAATCATCCTGTAAGTATCAATATGTATATGACCCCAAAAAATTCACGGGGGTTTGCGCCTCATTTTGATACTCATGAGGTTTTTATTGTGCAGGTTGAAGGGTCAAAGCTCTGGCGCATCTATGATTCTCCCATAACTTTGCCTGTTCTCTCTAACCAAAAAGATATACCAAAGTTAACGAACGAACTCAGTGCTCCTGTTACAGAAATCTGCTTGAATGCTGGTGACTTGTTGTATCTCCCTCGTGGGTATATTCACGAAGCATGTACTTCTGAATCTTATTCTATTCATCTTACAGTAGGTGTCCACGTTTTTAGGTGGTCTGACTTGATTACTAATGCGATCGCTACCTTAACTGAACAAGATGTCCGATTTCGACAGTCATTGCCAGTTGGCTTTTTGCAGCAAGACGAAGTGAAGGTATCTTTAAAAAATCAATTTCAAGAACTCCTCCAACTCCTAGCAGACAAATCAGAGGTTGAGGATGCAGTTGAAAGGATTGCCGAACGTTTTTTGGGAGGAATGCCTCCACTGCCCGATGAACATTTCTGCCAGCTTGAAAATATTGATAGTTTAAACCTTGATACTATCGTTAAAAAAAGAGAAGGCATGATATATCGTGTCATCAAAAAAGAAGGTCAGGTTGGTATTCAATTTGCGGGGAACAGCGTGATGGGACCACAGACCACAGAACGGGCAATTCGCTTCATTGCTGATTCTGAAGAAATTCCCATCAAAGCCCTACCGGGCCTCACTGATAATGCTAAGCTAACCCTAGTACGTCGCCTGATACGGGAGGGACTGTTGGTAGTGGGGTCTGGTCAAAGGTAGTTGGTAACTGATTGACTACTAACTAGCCAAGTGAAATAAGGTGTCAAATAACCCTATTAATGATGAAAAAGTTTAGTGTGTTTACTGTTGTTCGTCATCTCCAATGGATAATTTTACTAGCTTTAATAACAGCGTTTGCACTAATTAGATTTAGCTCAGTTAATATAGAAGCCAAAACAGTACCAGTTTCTCAGATAGTTATCAGCGTTTCTGCAAATCCTAAGACCTTTAACCCAGCTCTGATCCAGGAGTCCCCCAATACTTCAGACTACACTCACGAGGGGCTAGTTAGAGAAAATGGTCGAGGAGAAATTGAACCTGCCCTTGCCGAATCTTGGAAAATGTCTGAAGATAAGAAACGGATTATTTTTACTCTTAAAAAAGGGCTGAAATGGTCAGATGGCAAGCCTTTAACTGCAGATGATGTGGTTTTTACTTATAACGACATTTTCTTGAACCCAGCCATTCCTAATGATGCCAAGGATCTGTGGAGAATTGGTGAAAATCGCGTTTTCCCCACTGTGCAAAAAATCAATAATCTGCAAATTGAATTTATTATACCTGAACCATTTGTCCCATTCCTTAGGATAGCAAAACTAGCAATATTACCGATTCACGTATTGCGGGAAGCAGTCAACACAAAAGATAAAGAAGGTCAGTCTAAATTTATATCAACCTGGGGTACTAATACTCCACCTAAAGAAATTATTGCCAATGGTTCCTACACGATAGAAGCTTATACTCCAGGTGAGCGAGTCATTTTCCGAAAGAATCCTTATTACTGGCGAAAAGATGCTCAAGGCAACGTGCAGCCTTATATCGAGCGTGTGATTTGGCAAATTGTTGACAATACTGATACCTCTTTAATACAGTTCCGTTCTGGAGGATTGGATTACATCAATGTCTCTCCTCAATATTTTTCCTTGTTGAAGCGGGAAGAAAAACGAGGGCAATTCACCATCTACAACGGAGGTTCTTCTACGGAAGCCACGTATCTTAGTTTTAATCTAAACAAAGGAAGCAGAAATGGCAAACCTTTGGTCAATCCAATCAAGTCTCGCTGGTTTAATACAGTGGAATTTAGACAAGCTGTTGCCTATGGAGTTGACCGCCAGAGATTGCTCAATAACATATATAGAGGATTGGGTGAATTGCCAAATTCATATATTCCTAAACAAAGCCCTTATTATCTTTCTCCTAAAGAAGGTTTAAAAGATTATGAATATAATCCTATAAAAGCGAAAAAATTGCTTGTAAAAGCAGGCTTTCAATACAATAGTCAAGGACAGTTATTAGATGAGCAGGGAAATTTGGTGCAGTTTACCCTAATGACGAGTTCTAGTAATAAAATAATAGAGACAATCGCAGTGCAGATTAAACAAGATTTAAGTAAAATTGGTATATCTGTTGATTTGAATACCGTAAATTATAGCCTTTTTCTAGACAAAATTCTTAACTCTTTTGATTGGGAATGTCGTTTGGGAACTATTAATTTTACTGTGGAACCAAATGACATTGCTAGTTTGTTCTTGCCTGAAGGTAGTTTCCATGTATATAATCAGGAACCTCAGAAAGGTCAAACTCCGATAACAGGACGAGAGGTGGCAGACTGGGAACGGAAAATTGGCGACCTTTATCTTCAAGCTGTAGAAGAATTTGATGAAGCAAAGCGCAAAGCTATCTATGCAGAAGCTCAACGCATTGATCGGGAGTATCTGCCATATATTTATTTAACTCAGCCCTTGACAATGGGAGCAGTGCGAAATCATATCCAAGGTATTAAGTACTCCGCCTTAAGAGGAGTATTTTGGAACATTTACGAACTGAAACTGAGTAAGCAGAAATAAGGTTGTGTTGCAAAAACGGAAGCGACGCAATTTTGTTGGTGTAGGCGTTCTAGTAGCAATCATGCATAAACTTACGCGTTTGACCTTACCTTGTTAACTGACTGTACCGATGAGCGGAATCATCAACCTTGAGTATTTTGCCAACTTAGGGTCATAAGTTGGTAATTTTTATCTGTAACATTTGCAAGGAATTACATTTATAAAAATATTTAGGAGCCGACCTGCGATGTTATGAGGTTACAGAGGGATGTAGAACGGAAAGGTATTTACCGGAAGTATCTGAAGCGTCTTGAGGAACAGGGACTGCTTGTCCGTTCTGCCCGTGGTGTTTACACTGATGCACCGGAATGGGCACCACTGCGCGTCATTCAAGCAATCAGCGGGCATCGCAGCTTGAATCAACTACAAAATTTTCTCTCATGGGAGCAAGTAGTCTTAAATATTACCTAGGAAGTATTGTAATAATTCATTGTCTTTGATATCTGCAATTACTGAAAAGCTTATTAATTTCCCACTTTTCCTTCTTTTTTAAGTTTCCACTTTTCCTACCACCGTTGATATCATTCATTTTTATAGTTAAAAACTTCTTCTTTTCCTACTTTTCCTACTTATTTTAAGTTCTTACTTTCCTCACTACAGTTGCTATTACTTTTATGTATAGTAATAGTAGAATAATAAAAATAAAAATTGGATATCAGTACTGCATTTCTACTTACCATGAGTTGAAAGCAGCTTTAGTTGAAAGTCCCGATACTTTCAAGAAACACATTTAAAAACTCGGGTCGAGCAAGGATTTCGAGAGGTTGTGTTTATTCCATATGTATCGGGTACGATTGCCTCAAGCAAGCTTTTCTCGTCCTAACGGAAACAACAAGCGCAAAGTTCAAGCTTAATGTTTGGTGCGCTCGTAAAAACTTCATATCTTGCATCACCTTCTCCCAAGCAAAAATTACAGGTCGAAAAGCTTGTTATTGTCTGGGTTAAGCAATGTTCACCTTACTTTTCTTGAAAAGGTATAAGATGCCAAGACATTTACCACTAAATTATATGATGAAAATTTCTTTGTTATTGAAGTTTTTATTGAAGATTTAGCTACTCCCATGATAAATCATCAGAGCACGTTTAGTATAGTAGATGTCTTGTAGCGGTTCCCGATAGAGTGAGGTACGTCGGCAGGGGCGTAAGCCCTGCGCTGCAGGTAGGCTTCGCCAACGAGTAGCGTGCCAGCGCTTTCGCAGGCATACGACCGTTTGCTTTTACATAATAGGTGTAACTCACCTACATGAAAACTGCTATAAGGGAAAGAGCTTATACCTTTATAAAAGATACAGAGAAGTGCGTGACAACGAGTCTTGCTGCTATGTCCATCGGGTCTGGAATTTATTGCCACCTTTTTCGGATGTCTGTACGCATCTATTTAAAAGCATCTACCATATGGCTTTACTGACATCTTGCACCTTCTTTGTGGGTTGGGGTGGTGGGCAGTGCCCACCCTACGATCGGGATCGGCTTTTTGGGCTTTGATTTTTGCAATAAGGTGATGGTGCAAGATATGAGTTTACTAAAATTTTAATGTCAAGCAAATTACAAGAGCGGAATAATGTTACGGAAACCTCATACTATAGTAGATGTGTTAAGGGAAAGAGCTTTACAGCAGAAAAGCCAAAGAGCTTATACCTTTATAAAAGATGCAGACGCAGAATTAGCAAGTCTGACTTATGAAGAATTAGACCGACTCTCAAGAGCGATCGCGGCGAAGCTCCAGAGTATAGAAGCTAGCGGACAACGAGCCTTGCTGCTCTACCCATCAGGTCTGGAATTTATTGCCGCCTTTTTCGGATGTCTGTATGCAGGAGTGGTGGCGGTTCCGGCTTATCCACCCAGACGCAATCAAAAGATGTCGCGACTGGAAGCAATTGTCGCAGATGCCCAACCTCAGTTGTTACTGACAACAGAAGCTTTACTAAGTAACATCAAAAGTCAGTTTGCCGAGAATCCAGAACTAGCCGGATTGCAGTGCTTGGCAACAGACAAAATAGATCCATCTGTTGCAGAGTCGTGGCAAGAAACAGCCTTATACAGCAACACCCTAGCCTTTCTCCAGTATACTTCCGGTTCTACAGGAACACCGAAAGGGGTAATGGTAAGTCATGGCAATTTGCTGCATAACTCGGCTCTAATTCATAAATGTTTTGAGCATACCCCTAATAGCAAGGGAGTTATATGGCTGCCTCCTTACCACGATATGGGGTTGATTGGTGGAGTGTTACAGCCTCTATACGGTGGGTTTCCAGTCACTTTGATGTCCCCAGAGACTTTCCTTCAAAAGCCTTTTTGCTGGCTAAAAGCTATTTCCCAATATAGAGCGACGACCAGTGGTGGACCCAATTTTGCTTACGATTTGTGTGTTGATAAGATAACTCCCGAACAACGCTCTGGGCTGGATTTAAGTAGTTGGGAGGTGGCTTTTAATGGTTCTGAAGCTATTCGCGCAGAAACTCTTGAGAGGTTTTATGCAACCTTTAAAGATTGCGGTTTTAAAAGAAGTGCTTTTTACCCCTGCTATGGAATGGCTGAAACAACTTTAATTGTGTCTGGAGGTTTGAAAACAGATCCACCAGTTATTCGCTTAGTGAAGGATAAGGCTTTGAAGCAAAACCTGGTGGTGGCTGCTACGGGAGAGGAAGAAGATACTAAAGCGATTATCGGTGTTGGTAAACCCTGCTTGAACCACAAAATTGCGATCGCAAACCCTGAGTCATTGACTTTGCGTGCAGATGGACAAATAGGAGAAATTTGGGTTTCAGGACCAAGTGTGGCTGCTGGCTACTGGAGAAACCCCGACCAGACTCAACAAACCTTTAATGTGCAACTGCAAGACACGGGAGAAGGTCCGTTTTTACGCACTGGAGATTTGGGATTTTTGCTTGATGGCGAATTATTTGTTACGGGTCGCATAAAAGACATAATTATTATTCGGGGGCAAAATTACTATCCTCAGGATATTGAATTGACAGTCCAGAAGAGCCATCCAGCACTGAGGTCAAATTGTGGGGCTGCATTTTCTGTGGAGGTAGACGGTTTTGAACGGCTCGTCGTTGTTCAAGAGGTAGAAAGAAGTTACTTGCGTCAACTAGATGTCGATGAGGTAATTAGGGCAATCCGTCAGGCGGTGTCCGAGCAGCACCAGCTACAAGTTTATGCTGTTGTGCTACTGAAAACAGCAAGTATCCCGAAAACTTCTAGTGGTAAGATTCAGCGCTACGCTTGTCGGGTTAGTTTTCTAGATGGAAGTTTGGATGTTGTAGGAAATTGGACAGCGGATTCTCAACAAATAGACTTACTGCAACTCCAACAACAAGTCGAAACCCTCAGGGAGCAAGTGCAAAATTCAGCTCCGTCTGAGGTTGAGGAGAAATCGTTACAGCCAAGTTTTACAGTTGATGCGATCGCAACCTGGCTTGTGTCTCATCTAGCTCTGTACTTGAAAGTGTCTCCTGATGAAATAGACATTCAAGAACCTTTTGCAGCATACGGTTTGGATTCAGCAGTGGCGGTCAGTTTAACGGGTGAATTAGCACAATGGATTGGTTGTGAATTAGAACCCACTCTTTTCTGGGAGTACCCCAGTATTGAAACGCTAGCGCAGTATTTGGCAGTGGAATGTCAGTTATTGCGATCGACAACTTTACCAGTGGGTGTTTAGGGAGATTCATAAATGGAGCTAATTATTAACACGAACAAAGACGCCCTCAGTACTGACAAGACTAAAAAACTGGGGTCAGCAAAAGCATTCAAATTCAATCCCTTTGACAGAGAATTTCGCGCTAATCCTTATCCAACTTACCATCGCCTCCGCTCTGAGGAGCCCGTACACCGATACTTTGTTGGAGGTGATTGGGTACTCACGCGCTACGCTGATGTAAAAGCAGTTTTGAAAAGCGGTCGCGTTCGCAGTCACGACAAGCCAGAATCAATCAAAGAACGAAACCAATACCTCAAAGACAAAGGCAAGAATCTGAATACCCTTGCCTATACTAGCAATCAACTTTTGTTTTATATGAATCCGCCAGACCATACCAGACTGCGTGGATTGGTCGTTAAAGCTTTTTCTCTTTCAGTCGTTGAGCGTATGCGTCCTCGTATCCAGGGACTGGTAGATGAGTTACTTAACAAAGTTCGCGATCGCGGGTCTATGGACATTATTGCCGATCTAGCCAGTCCACTTCCTGTGACTGTCATTGGTAGGATGTTGGGAATACCTAATGAGGCTCAAGACCAACTTCATCAGTGGTCTAATGTTTTGTCCCGCATATTAGACTCACTGGTTTCACTAGAAGAATATGAAGCCATGAATAAGGCTATGGAAGAGTTTCAAGAGTATTTACGTACTCTTGTTGCCGAACGAGAAAAAAATCCCCAAGAAGACCTTATCAGTGCTTTGATTGCAGCTAGAGAGCAAAGTGACAAGCTTAGCCAAGAAGAACTATTGTCAACTTGTATATTGTTATTTGCAACAGGTGAAGAGACCACAGTAAATACAATAGGCAATGGAATGCTGGCATTGCTACGTCACCCCGAAGAAATGGAAAAACTCAAAAGGGAACCGACAATTATCCAAAGTGCTGTTGAAGAAATACTTCGCTATGATAGCCCAGTTCAGATTACAAACCGTATTGCCATTGACAATTTAGAAATAGGCAACCAAACAATTCAAGCAGGTGAAAAGATAGTTCTTTGCCTGGGAGCTGCTAACCGAGACCCATCTCAATTTCCCGACCCAGATAGATTAAACATTCATCGGTCTGAGAATAACCACCTTGCTTTTGGTGATGGCATTCATTATTGCTTGGGTGCTGCCCTAGCACGCGCTCAGGCTCAAATTGCTATTAACACACTGATTCAACAATTCCCCGATTTACAATTAGCCTCAGACAAACTGGAGTGGCGAAAAAATGTCGCTTTACGTGGCTTAACCGCTCTCCCCGTCACTTTCACTTGTCAGTAATTTATATTTCTACTCCATCTTAAAACATCTACGTCAGCCAGAAAACACCAAACTATGTAACGAAGGCTCGTAGTGGCGCTGTCTTCGCATGCATCCCAACCACTAAACAGTAACAAACATTTACATTAACTTACTTACTTAATTAAGCTAAACATGAACAGAGAACCAATTGCCATTATTGGAATAGGATGCCGTTTTCCTAATGCCAATAATCCAACGGCTTTTTGGCAGTTGCTGTCCAATGGTGTGGATGCCATCACAGAAATGCCTCCTTCTCGCTGGGAAATAGACCCAGGAACAGCAAAACTAAAAACAGTCAATACTCTTTGGGGTGGATTTCTGGAGCAAGTCGATCGCTTCGACCCCAAATTCTTTGGTATTTCACAAAGAGAAGCTACCAGTATAGACCCCCAACAACGGTTATTACTGGAAACTACCTGGGAAGCATTAGAAGATGCTGGGCAAATACCCGACCGTCTGGCTGGTACGCAAACAGGAGTCTTTATTGGAATCTCAACCCATGATTTTTCTGTGCTGGCATGGGGCAATTCCAACGAAGACGTTTACATGACCACTGGAACTTCTCAGTGTATAGCAGCTAACCGTATTTCCTACTTATTTAATTTCACAGGACCAAGCATAGCATTTGATACAGCTTGTTCCTCTGCACTCGTCGCGGTTCACTATGCTTGTCAGAGCTTATGGAACGAAGAGTCTACCCTTGCCGTAGCTGGCGGGGTGAATGTCTTGTTGTTGCCGAAAGCCACGATTAACTTTGCTAAAGCAGGATTCATGGCTCCTGACGGTCGATGCAAAACCTTTGATGCTCGCGCTAATGGTTATGTTCGCGGCGAGGGGGCTGGTGTGGTTATCTTAAAGCCTCTATCACAAGCTTTGGCTGACGGCGATCGCATTTACGCTGTGATTAGGGGAAGTGCGGTTAACCAGGATGGGCGTAGCAATGGACTAACCGCACCAAATCCACAAGCACAGGAAGCTGTTCTGCGCTCCGCCTACCGAGTCTCCGGTGTCTCCCCTGGGGAAGTTCAGTACATTGAGGCTCATGGTACGGGTACGAGTCTGGGTGACCCTATAGAAATGAAGGCATTGGGAAAAGTGCTTTCTCAGGATCGCAAAAGTGGAAACTACTGCGCTGTGGGTTCGGTTAAAACCAATATTGGACATTTAGAAGCAGCAGCGGGAATTGCTGGGTTAATTAAAGTGGCGTTGTCTCTCAAACACCAACAAATCCCACCAAGTTTACATTTCCAAAAGCCAAATCCTTATATTCCCTTTGATAAACTGCCACTACGAGTTCAGCAAACCTTAGAGCCTTGGCCCCAAGAAAATGGTTTGGCACTAGCTGGAGTGAGTTCCTTTGGTTTTGGCGGCACAAATGCTCACGTAGTTTTGGCAGAAGCACCCTTGAAGGAGGACACGGAAACGCCGGGACGCGGGGACAAGTTGAATAATTCTTTCCCCCCATCTCCCCCTCTCCCCCTCTCCCCCTCCTTCATTCGTCCCGTGCATCTTCTGACCTTGTCAGCTAAAAGTGAGGATGCTCTGCGGGAACTGGTACAGCGTTATCAAGAGTTCTTGAGTGACCAACCGGAAGAAGCGCTTGTAGATATTTGTTTTACTGCTAACACGGGACGGTCGCATTTTGACTACCGTCTTGCTGTTGTCGCTGAATCTAATGTGCAGTTGCAAAAAGAACTAAGCAATTTTACTGCCAATGAGCCTACCGCAGTTGTTAGTGGTCGGGTAGAAGGGAAAAAGCGTCCGAAAGTGGCATTTTTATTTACCGGACAAGGTTCGCAATATATTGGCATGGGACGCCAACTTTATGAAACTGCGCCTGTTTTTCGGCAAACCTTAGATCGTTGCGATGAAATTTTACGTCCTTACCTAGAAAAATCACTGCTTGAAGTTCTTTACTCTGGAGTTGAAACAACTTCTCCATTAGACCAGACTGCTTACACCCAACCTGCTTTATTTGCCATAGAATATGCACTCTTCGAGCTTTGGAAATCTTGGGGTGTTGTACCTACTGCGGTAATGGGTCACAGTTTGGGAGAATACGTTGCTGCTTGTGTGGCGGGAGTCTTTAGCCTGGAAGATGGACTGAAACTGATTGCCGAAAGAAGCCGTTTGATGCAAAACCTACCTTTTGATGGTGAGATGGTAGCAGTGTTTGCAGAAGAAGCATATATACGCGAGCTGATTGAAATTGATGATGTTAAAGTAGCGATCGCTGCCAAAAATGGACCGCAAAATACCGTGATTTCTGGAGAGCGAAATACAGTACAGAACATTTGTACCCAACTAGAAGCAGCAGGAATTAAGACCGTTAAGCTACAAACCTCCCACGCCTTCCACTCTCCATTAGTAGAGCCGATAGTAGCTAAATTTCGTCAAGTTGCTGCCAGTATCTCTTACACTGCTCCGCAAATTGACATTATCTCCAACGTCACCGGACAGCGCTTGACATCTGCTGAGATAACTCCTGAATACTGGTGTCGTCATTTAAGGCAGCCCGTACAATTTGCTGCAAGCGTGCAGACACTTCATGCCTCTGGTTATAAAATATTTGTGGAGATCGGAGCAAAACCTATCTTGTTAGGAATGGGACGCAATTGTTTGCCAGCACAAGAAGGAGTTTGGCTCCCGAGCTTGCGTCCGGGGACTTCTGATTGGCAACAGTTACTTGATAGTTTGGGCAACTTATATGTACGCGGGCAAACTATCAACTGGTCTGCTTTTTACCACAGTAATTCACGGCAAAAGGTTAGTTTGCCAACTTATCCATTCCAAAGACAGCGATATTGGATTGAGATATCTAAAGCTCAGCAAACAAGTTCCGCAGCCAATGGATACAATGAACAACCAGATTTAATTAAGCCAATACCAACCCAACTCAAAAACGGGTCAGATGAATTAGAGTTACAACCTAACCATTTTCAAGATAAAGAGCCTGTTTCAGTTAACTTAAATTCCAAAATAATAGAAAAAGAGGAAGACCTTCTCAAGCAAATTCTTGAGATGTCATCAGAGCAAAGAGTAGAATTTTTCACATCCTATTTGCAAAAACAGATTGCCAAGGTTCTACAAATAGATGTTCAACAGATACCAGTGGAAGCCGATCTCTTAGATATAGATATAGATTCCATAATTATTATGGAATTTATCAATCGTTTGCAGCAGGATTTTCAAATCAAGATATATCCTCGAGAATTTTACGAGCAACCTACTATTCTTGACTTGGGAAAGTATCTTGTAAAACAGATAGAACGGTCTCATAAAAATTGTAGAAAAGAAGTATCTTTGAATGTATTAAACTATGATACACCTGCACTTATAGAAAATAAAACTTTAAAAGTTGACCCCTTGGTAGCTGATGCTTTCCCTCAACTATTGCCATCCTTATCCAAGTCTTCCTTACTCGAGATTCAAGCAGGTGGTTCAAAGCTGCCTTTTTTCTGCGTGCCGGGAGGTGGTGGAAATGCGAGTTACTTGTGTGAACTAGCGCACCATCTTGGTTCAGACATACCGTTTTACGGACTGCAAATATTAGATTTTTTAAGGGAATCGGAACCTAACATCTTATGTAAGGACATGGCATCCCACTACATTCAAGCAATACAGACCGTTCAGCCTCAAGGTCCATACTTTTTAGGAGGTCATTCCCTTGGCGGTAAGGTGGCGTTTGAGATGGCACAGCAATTGCAACAGCAGGGGCATGAGGTAGCCCTGCTTGCCCTGATGGATGCTTGGGCACCAAGGTCTAAGCCCATAGGTCTTGATTGGGAGCGTGGTAGATGGGTAAATTATCTTCTCAACACATTTGAAGCTCAGCATGGAATAAGTCTGGGTTTGTCCTACGACGATTTTCAGCCTCTCAATCCAGATGAGAAAATAAACTACCTAATTGAGCGGTTGCTCGATTCCAACCAGCTCGATCCTGGAGATAAGAAACGGATGCAGATGGCTAACCAAGCGCCTCCAATGGAGAGGGCAATGCACATACACAACTGGATCAAGCTTTTTATGGTTAACAATTTAAGTTTTTACACACCGCAAAAAGTTCATTTGACCCGAAGTATCCTCTTCCGAGCAAGTGATTTTAATCTGGAAACTGCTGCTTTGATTGAAGACGAGCTTTCTGAAATTATTCAGGATGCGGCATGGGGCTG
Organism: Scytonema sp. NUACC21; assembly: GCF_054684315.1. NCBI lineage: Bacteria > Bacillati > Cyanobacteriota > Cyanophyceae > Nostocales > Scytonemataceae > Scytonema > Scytonema sp. NUACC21. The sequence continues at coordinate 43,892 of NZ_BAAFZH010000099.1, forward strand.
GGACAAGTTTTCTGCCGAACCAGTGCAGGTACATGTAATTCCTGGCAATCATTTCACAATGATGTATGAGCCCCATGTCCAAGTGCTAGGCGAACGGTTAAAAACCAGCATTGAGCGGGCAGCAGATGCTATGAGCGTGAGAACAGCAACTCAGTATGCCAGAACCTAACCATCATGTAACATCAAGTCCGGTTAATTAGTTATGATTAAACAATCTGTACAAAAACCAGAAAACTCGCTCCCCCTCTCCCTCTCCCCATTTAACCCTGGGCGACGGCGGTAGCGACGTAAAGCAGCCAAATCAATCTCTGCAAATGCTGCCATACTTTCCCCTGAAGCTGTTTCAGCTAGTACCAATCCTCTGTAGTCGATAATTTTGGAACCACCATCCGTAGAAGCACCGGGTATGGCAATGTTAGCAATACCTGCACTGTTGGAAGAAACTACGTATGCCATATTTTCTACAGCGCGGCAGATTTTTGCTGCTTCTTTGGGTGTACGTTCTTTTCCATAAACTTCTGAGGTGGAATGCAGGAAAATTTCCGCGCCTCTCATTGTCAAACATCTTGCCACTTCCGGGTAGAGAATTTCTTCTGAGGCAAGTGCTGCCAAATTACCAATTGCTGTTTTGGCAACTGGAAAAACACCTTCTAACCCGTAGCAATCGAGATACTTATCCCAAACATCATGAGGGGTTGGCGCAAACATGGAATTTAAACGCCGATACCGCAAAACCACCGTTCCAGAAGGGTCGATCGCAAAGCAAGTTTGAAAGTACAATCCTGGAAAATTGGGGTCTAACTCGTAGGCGTTACCTGCAAGAAATATATTATACTGCTGTGCAATTTTACCCAATGCTTCGTACTCCGCACCAGCCATTTCCAAACAAGCCTTTTCTGCCCAAACCGCGAGTGATTCTCCCATAGGAAAGCCCGACAGGAAGTATTCTGGTAAAACAATTAAACGACAGTCCGAACCAATGAACGCAATACTCGCAGCAATTTGCTGTGCCAAACGGTTGATTGTATCTTGCATCAAAGCGCGTACTTCCTGACGGTCAGTTGCCTGGTTGATGGCATGACAAGTGACTTGTAATGCCAAGGCTCGAAATGATTCTATGGTTTCTTGATTTGCTACCATAACTTTGCTTTGGTTGATTCTTATACACTTATTTTCCGATGCTATCGCCACCCCAGAGTGCTCGAACCAGTTTATTGGTGAATTCTACCCCAAACAACCGCACAGAGTTTTCGTTACCCGGATCGCGCTCGGCAATGGTTCGGCGTACAATTAAGTCGCGTTCAGACAACCCAGCACGCTCGGATTCTGCCACAACTATGAGGGCTATTTAAAAAAAATTAAAGTGCAGTCAAAAGAGATTCCAGACACTAAAATTGAAGTTGTAAGGTAGTTGAATCAGTTAAAACTCACTTTAAATTTTTTATTATTCGCGATCGCGACGAAAACATAACTCCTGTGTCTTATCCATGTCGGAAAACAACTTAAAAGAATTTCCAGCAGTGTCGCCGTTGAAAGTTACCATCATTGGTTCTGGGCTTGGTGGCTTGGCAGTTGCGTTAGCACTGCGAAAACAAGGCATTGAGGCACAAATCTATGAAAAGGCACGGGAATTGCGACCAATCGGCGCAGGTCTTACTCTTTTTCCCAACGGATTGAATAGTCTCCATGCCGTTGATGCAGGTATAGTCGAGTCGTTAAAAAGCGCAGGTAGCCAAACCCGTGTGGTGAACCTGAAAAAAAGCACCGGAGAAATGGTAATGCAAAACCCACTCACCTTATTGGAGAAATACGGGCAGCCGATGTTGAATATCCGGTGGTCGCGCTTGCAGGAAATTCTCGCCTCTGCACTACCTCCGGACGCCATCCACCTTAATTGTCGATGTATCGGCTTTGAGCAAGATGATAAAGGTATAGAAGTTTGCTTTGATGGTGGTAAGCAAGTGCAGACAGATTTACTGATAGGAGCTGATGGGATAAATTCTGCGATCAGACATAGCCTCATGGGGGACGGTTTCCCTAACTATGCTGGGCGCTTGTCTTGGCGTGCGGTGGTCAAGTATCACCACGAGCAACTATATCCCGACGAATCAACGTTTATGATTGGAGATGATGGTAAAAACTTTACTCTCATTGATGTGGGTGGCGGATACGTATATTGGGCCGGTGGAGCTTTGTCGGCGGATGAAAATTGCGTCCAATCTGCTGCAGAAGTAAAGTCTCGCGTTTTTGAGGTATTTGCCGGATGGGCGGAACCCGTGCAAGCAATCGTGGAGGCGACGCCTGCCAATGACATCGTGGAAAGACCAATATATGACAGACCGCCATTGCAAAAGTGGAGCAAAGGTAAGGTAACGCTTTTGGGTGATGCAGCACATCCAGTAGTGCCAGTATTGGGACAGGGAGCGAATACGGCTTTTGAAGATGCTTGGGAACTTGCTCAGTTCCTTTCCCAGTCGCCCAATATTCAAGCTGCCCTTGCTAGCTACGAAAAGAGCCGAATACCTCGTACCCAAGCTATCCAAGCTCGCAGTGCATTTCAAGGCGATCGCTCTTATGACACCGACAGCGATATTTTTTTGCGAGACGCGTTAGATGTGGCAAAGGTGAATCAATCTGAGTTTGAGGAGTGGCTTTATAACTATAAACCGTAGGTACTAAAAGAAAAAATAAATACTAGTTTGTAGATTTTTCTGGAATTATGTTACTGGAGCTGTAAAACTAAATATACAGTGATACAAATACAGTTCATGACTAGGTATGTTACACCGCGAGAAGCGATGCAAATCCTCCAAGTCTCAGAAAAAACTCTTAGCGACTTATTTATTTGATAATAAATTTAAGTGCGTCAGTTGATATCTTGCACCTTCGAGTGGGAGGGGACGTGCAGCACAGCCCTACCTACGAGACAATAACTACCTGGTTTTTTTGATTGATACGCTTGTGAGTTATGGACTTTTAGGAAATAAAACAGCCCTGCTTATCAAGGGGGGAATATGGCACCTGCAGTTCCCTCCCCTTTATAAGGGGAGGGCTAGGGAGGGGTCAAACTCAAACCTCAAGCCTTAAACGTCAACACTGGGCTCAACTTCGCCACCAAACCTACCATTCCCGCCTCGACCTGTACATCAATCACGGGCTGAATTGGCTTGTAAGCAGTTGGTGCTTCCTCGATACGACGTTCTTCCCGCAGAGTAATGCAATCTACCCCAGTTAAACCCAAGGATTCCTCAGTATGCTTTGCCCCTTTACGGCTGAGGTCAAAGCGTGAAAGTACTCTTCCTGCACCGTGGGAAGCGGAGGAGCAAAAAGCTGGATTGCCTTGACCGACCATCAGATATGATGGTGCCCCCATTGACCCCGGTATAATCACGGGTTGTCCGGACTGGGCGGGACAAGCACCTTTGCGCGTAACCCATCCCGCACCTTCTGGCAAAGTGATGTTGTGTGGTAAGTCGTATACAAGTGGTGCTTCTAGTTGTCCATAAACTTCCCGCAAACGCAAACGCAGCAATTCAGCTAATAAAAGTCTGTTAACAAAGCCATAGTTAGCAGCTGTAGCCTCGGCTTGCAGATACTGGTTGACTAGTTCGGGATGGGAATGCACGGACAAAGGAAAGATGTGAGAATTTGGATACTTCAGACCTTTTTCCCAAGCAGCTTTTGCCCTATCGCGCCACATTCCCCCAATGTATTTGCCTACATTACGCGAACCAGAGTGAATCATAAAGGCAATTTGTCCTTCTTTGATTCCCCACGCATGGGCTAATGCTCGATTGAACACCCGTTCTACTCTTTGAACTTCAACAAAATGGTTTCCAGATCCAATAGTTGCCAGTCCGCCATCACGCACTAACCCATCATCAGGTACAAGTTCTTCAGGGGCAAGTTTCCAATTTCCCTCCATTGAACCCTCTAAAAAGATGCTTCCCCATTCCTTTGCAAGTTGGTTTAGATCGGACTTGACAAAACTCCCTGTAGGTTCTTTCTCCATTGCATCCACCCAACCGGGAACTCCGTGTTGAAACAAAGCCTGCATGGTATGGGCTGTCATTGTTACATCACGGGTTCCAAAAAAATAGTCCCCCTTCATACGTTCTACAAACTGGTTGCGTTTTGCTAAAAATTGGTCAATAGTTAAATCAGCAACGTGCAGGCGCATACCACAATTTATGTCTGAACCGACAGCCGCAGGAATGACTTGACCTTTTGTTTCAACAACTGAACCAATGGCAATCCCCGCATCACCGGGGTGAAAGTCAGGTGTCGCACAAACACGGCAAACACACCCGCCTGCAGGATGTTGCACTTGTGCTAAGTTGGCTAACTGTTTTAGTGCCTTAGCTTCTACTGGAAAACCTTCTGGAAGTAGGACTTCTGCTACGGGTGCATTTGGAGTATCGGAGAAACGAACAGAATAGGTATGGTTGTTGTAGCTAACATCTAGCCCTTGTCGAGATAAAGCTCGCAAAAGTCGTTTTAAATTCTTTGGCTGCATGAAAACTCCGCGTACAGCACTGAGAGATGAGTCTTGAATACTGAGGGGGATTTCAGAAATCACCAAATGAGTACTCAGAACCCATGACTCTAAACTCAGGGCTTTATTTTTTGAAGATTTGGGAGACGGTGGTTCAGCAGCCGCGTCTCAACAATTTGCATTCATGTCATTCTCCCAGATTCTAGGGGAAAACGACCGGAGAATTTCTACTAGTTTGTATATTACATTAGTAACACGTGTGTTTGGGAGTTGACAAGTCCTTGACAATTTTGAGACTTGTTTTCTAACTCTTACAAATGACTAATGATAAAGAATGACGAAAACTTGTTAACTTTATCTGTGCCGACCTACTTATGGCTTCTAATACTTTAAAAAAAGAAGTGGCAGAGCCACTTCTAAGTAATTCCCAGGTAGAACCTGAAATCTAGTATAACTTTGATAAAAATTTCAAATCGTATAATTACACACTTATTAATTTGATATGTTTAATTTCCTTACTTTTGTGAAGTATGAGTTTGAAAAACTACTTTTTTCCCATCATTAAATTTGGGTTATTGCAACTAACTGATATTTACGATAAGATTTACAAATTGATGAGAATAAGGTTACACAAAAACTCAAAAGTTGTTTGATAATGCTTCTCAATTGCGTTTAATATCTAAATATAGAGACGTTAGATATAAGGCTATACGGTGGTGTTGGGTTTCGTGACTCAACCCAACCTACGTGTCTGTTGTTTTTCATTGGTGATATCTTGGGTTTCGTTTCTTAACCCAATCTAGGTGTCTTCTCAATTGCGTTTAATATCTAAATATAGGGATGTTAGATATAAGGCTATATGGTGGTGTTGGGTTTCGTTCCTCAATCCAACCTACGCGGATTGACTAATGACTAATGATTTATCTGTAGAGACGTTACACATAATGTCTCTACAGATAGAGTTGCTATTATTCCACTACTTCATTTACAGGGAATCTATCAATTAACTGCATCGCACGGTTGGCATTGCGTCGCAAAGTGTCTGGTAAATGTGGTACGTGAGGAATCTGTGAGAGCAAATCTAAAGTCCGGCGTAAAATTCGCACCACGTCGCCTTCATCTAAACTTGTACTTTCACACAATTCTATCCACTCCATTCCCAGTGCCCACTGTTCTACTAGGGCAACTAAATTGATAAATTTATTCTCCAAGCCGACAGGCAATGCGACACCATGTCGATATTGGACTTTGAGCACGGAACGACGAATTTTTTGCAATCTCGACCATGCCTCATCCACGGTAGGGGATATATCAAAGTTAACTTTGCTATCCGGACGTGGTGTTTCAGTCACCAAGGCTGCAACTGTAGCTGCTAGATGCTGCGGGTCTAAGTTGTTTAGTTCCCCACTAGCAAGTACCAAACCAAGCCACAATTCGTTTTCTCCCCGAAGGGCTGCGGCAATTTGTCCCAGTTCCGTTGGCACTAAGTTGTTGAGACATTCAAAGTGCTGCAAGATTTCAATTAAATTGAGAAATTCTTCCCAATGGCGCTGGGATTGTTGGTCAACTTGCGATCGCAGTTGCTTAATTTCGGCTTCGAGTTCCGCTACACGTGATTTGCGTTTGACAATAGTACTGGCATTGCCATCTTGATGCAGGGGGTGAGCCTCCAATTGCTTTTGCACTGCGACAACGCGGCTTAGTTGTTCTACAACTTCTGGAGCCATGTATGCAGCTTCGCTAGGGTCGGGGATCTGCTGGGCGATTGCTGCTGTTTCCTCATTTCCAATGAGTGAGTTTCCCCGTTTCAAAGGCATCTCTGGTGGTGGTAGCAACTCACCAGGTACGTCTATTCTTGGCAATTGGGCGTATAAATCCAGCACATCTGAGGCTGTGACTACATACCACCGGTTATCTCGCCCCAAGCAGACGAGGTAGAAAGTTTGACTCGGACCTGGTGTTTTCCCCACAAGCACTGCCGGTATGGGAGCAGGCATTGTGAAGCTTTTGCTTTTGAGGCTCAAAAGCGTTCCCGAAACTGCAAAACCCAACATCATTGCCAACTCTTCTTGTCGGGCGTCTTGAGCTTGTTCTTGCAACGTTTTTAATAGCTGGCGTTCGACTCGCATACGTTGCCGCAATTTTTCGTAAACTGCCAATTCCCCTTCGTCAATCGCTTCAATTTGCGCTTGAAGTTGGGCTAATTGGGTTTGCAAATCAGTAACATATTCGTACTGCGGTCTGAGATGCAAGTTTGCCAAGTATTGTCCAAAGCTGCGTTCTACCAGTTCCCTAGTTTCTTCCAGGGTGTGAGTTTGCAGTAAGTTCAGCACCATGCCGTAACTGGGAGTAAACTGGCTGACTAAGGGGTCTGGTTTGGATGTTCCCAAATACGCTGCTTCCTTAGCTCCTTCAAAGGGAGTTTGCAGCGTTACCACATGACCCCGTTCATCCATGCCTCGGCGACCTGCTCTTCCTGCCATTTGCAGAAACTCGGAAGGATTTAGCAAGCGATGCCCGGTATCGGTACGCTTGGATAGGGTAGAAATGACAGTTGTTCTAGCTGGCATATTAATCCCAGCTGCCAAGGTTTCGGTAGCAAAGACTACTTTAATCAGCCCCTGCTGAAAGAGTTCTTCTATCAACACTTTCCAAGCAGGTAATACCCCAGCATGGTGGGCGGCAATACCGCGATACAGAGGTCCAACGTGCCCGGAACGACCAGCGTCGGGGTTCCGTGTTAAAAATTCGTCAATTTGCCTCCGTAACTGTTGTGCCTCATCTTTATTCACCAGCCATAAATCGCCGACTTCTCCCACTGCCTTGTCACACCCGCGACGGCTGAAGATAAAGTAAATGGCTGGCAGCATATCCCGTTCTTGGAGTTGGGAGAGAACCTGAATTATGCTGGGGGCTTCAGCTCTGACATTTTTGCCCTTATCTCTCTCTCCTTTTCTCTTTTTTTTCAGGAGTCGGGAGTTCATCTGGGTTTTGTCATCACTCAAGAGGGGAAACAGCCCCTTTGTTGTACCAAAGTGAAATTCTAAGGGCACCGGGCGAAAATCAGAGTAAATCAGATCCGTAGGACCGTGAACTTGATTTAACCAGTTGGTTAGTTCATCACTGTTGGCAACCGTTGCTGAAAGGGCTACAAGTTGAATTTCACGAGGACAATAAATGATTGATTCTTCCCAAACCGTTCCTCGTTGGCGATCGTTCATGTAGTGGCACTCATCTAGTACCACCGCCTCAACGTCCACTAATGAAATACCGACTTGCCCAATGGGTGTGCCATAAAGCATATTGCGAAAAATCTCTGTGGTCATGACCAAAATTGGTGCATCTCTGTTGATGGAGGCGTCTCCAGTCAACAGCCCAACCTGCTCAAAACCAAATTTTTCGCGAAAGTCACGCAGTTTTTGATTTGACAGTGCTTTCAGAGGAGTCGTATAAAATACTCGCTTTCCTCGCGACAGGGCGCGATAGATAGCATATTCCCCTATTAGAGTTTTGCCTGAACCTGTGGGCGCACATACAACTACGGAGCTTCCAGCGTTCAGGGATGCGATCGCATCCTTCTGGAACCGATCCAGTTCAAAAGGGAATATAGAACTTGGGTCAAGTTCAGGTGACAGCGCAGGATATTTCACTCAATCACAATTGCAACCATACTAACTACTATATTAACGACTCTTTTGTCAACTTTGTCCTTTGTCATTGGTGATTAGTCATTAGTTATCAGTTTTTAACAAAGAACCAAGGATCAATGACAAAAAACTCATGGCTATTTTCCCAATTCCTGAGAGCGGGCTGTGGCTGCTTTCACTGCTTCAATGAGAGCAGAGCGAAAAGCTGCTTTTTCTAATTGGGCAATGCCAGCAATCGTTGTCCCCCCCGGACTTGTGACGCGGTCTTTCAGTTCTGCGGGATGAATTTTGATTTGATGCAAAAGCTGTGCCGTTCCCAAGACCGTTTGCAGGGCTAGCTGATTGGCGACTCCCCTTGGTAACCCGGCGGCGACTCCCCCGTCAGCAAGTGCTTCTACCATCAGCGCCACATAAGCAGGTCCCGATCCAGATAGTCCTGTCACAGCATCCATTAAGTTTTCTGAAACTTCTACAACTTCTCCCACTGCTGAGAAGAGTCGCTTTGCCGTTTCTTGGTGATTTCCCTTTGTATAAGCTCCCGGACATATTGCAGTCATACCTGCCCCTACGGTTGCTGGGGTGTTGGGCATTGCCCGAATGACTGGTATGTGGGGGAAAGCTGCTTCTAGCTGACTTAAAGTTACACCTGCTAGGATGGAGATGACCAGGGGTTTTGCACCCGTAGGTATGACATCTGCTATTTCCTGAGCGATCGCACTAAATACTTGAGGTTTGACCGCCAGAAATACCACCTCTGTTGCTTGTGTGAAAACTATACGATTATCTACTGTCACAGCCACACCGTACTCCTCCTGCAAAAACATTTGCCGTGAGGACTGCGGTTCGCTGACTATGACTTCTGATGGTTGATATATTTTACGGGCAATAAGACGGGATAACAGCGCTTCTCCCATTACCCCGCCACCTATTAGGCCAAATTTAGTAGTCATTAGTCATTAGTCATTGGTCAAAAGTCATTTGCCATTTGCCATGAGTTATAAGAACAAAGGACAAAGGACTAATAACTAAATTTATATTTATTGTTGAGCCACACGGTTAACATCATTTCCCCAATTTGGGTTTTGACCTGCTGGACGTGGTCGCGCTGGGGGTTGGGGTACCTCATGGATAACTCCTGACAGGGTGCTAACTTGCACGCAGCTTGGTGTAAACAAAAAGATACTTTCGCCGATGCGTTCTTGATGTCCATCCAGCGCGTAAGTTCCGCCTGCTACAAAATCTACTGCCCGTTGTGCCTGATCCGGGTCCATTATTGTTAAATTTAATACTACTGACTTACGCTCTCGCAATGCTTGAATCGCCTTGGGCATTTCTTCAAAGGTGCGTGGATCTAGCACCAATACTTCTGAGATACCGTTCATTGCTCCTGGCATACCAATAACATTACTCATCGGCTTGGAACCTGCTGCTACATCATTCCCCATTGTAGGCACAGGTTCGCGCCAACGTCGATTAGCTGCAGCCGTTTCTTGGGGTGTTGGTTGAGGGGCGTTCTGCTCCTGATACAAATTCTGATAGGTTTCTGTATCTGGTTCCTCATCCTCATAATAATACTCTACTGGCTCATTTAGACCAACAAAGTCTCTCAGCTTGGAAAATATGTTGTTCATGGTTTGCGCTCCTAGTGCCAATCACTCCTGACTGATAGGCTCAAATAACTCAGCCAACTATCACCGCTACAAAGGACGGACATTTCAGCAATTTTATCGCTGTTTGTAGCATTCACTACGTTTTTTTTTTCTAAACAGAAAATGCCCCCTGGTATGTCCGTAATCCGACTTACACACAACAATGAGTCCAGATTATAGCTTACCTGGAGTAGCAGGGGAAGTTGCTTACACCCTTTTTTTAATCTTTATTTGCGTTTGCCCAAATTTACCGATGAAATCGTTCTCCAAACAGAATAGTTCCCAGTCTGACCATTGTTGTACCTGCTTGCACTGCCAGTTGGTAGTCACCGGACATACCCATTGAAAGTTGCTGTATTTTGATGTTAGACCAGTCTTCTGTTTGGATTGCTTGTGCCAGTTCTCGGGTGCGATGAAACACAGTTAGTATTTCTGAATCATCTAGTCCTAGTGGCGGAATTGTCATCAAACCATGAATTTGTATATTTTTGCATTCATTAAGAGCGGGTAAATCGGCTTGTAATTGCGAGACTTCCCAACCCGACTTGTGAGGATCGGGTAAGATTTTGACTTGCAAACAAACCAAAGGGCGCTTTCCCAATTGCTGAGCTAATTGGTCTAAGCGTTGAGCTAGCTTCAAACTGTCCACAGAGTGAATCCACTCGAAGTGCTCAATAGCTTTTTTCGCTTTGTTAGTTTGCAAGTGTCCAATAAAGTGCCAGGTAATATCGGCTAAGTCTTGCAAATCGACTTGTTTGCTCTGGGCTTCTTGAATGCGACTCTCTCCAAAATCCCGAATTCCTGCAGCATAGGCATAGCGCATAATTTCGGAAGAGACTTGCTTGGTAACAGCAATTAACCGAACCGATGTTGGTAGAGAGGAGCGAATGGCAATAATACGTTCGCTAATCGAACTGCTCATTGGAAGGTTCGTTGGAATACACTTTGAAGCTGATCGTACTCTTGAGATTGTCCGCTGCGGCGCAGATTACGTAAACGATTTTCCAATAACATTCTTGCTTCTGTACGCCCAATCGACTGAAACTTAAGACCCTTAGCATCAGATGTTACCAAAAAAAACAAGCGTTGGGCATAAAGTGTAGTGAACAACTCTTGGTTCTCGTCTCCCATACAAATCCTATAGAGCAAACCCCAAGTTGGGTGATTTATGTAAGTTTCCGAGTTCTCTGAGTACATTTAATACTGATTGATGATTGGATATATAAATAAATCAAAAGCCAAAGGTCACCGAGTTAAGGGTCACCGGATTGGAGGCTCAAGTGCAAGCCGGACCATAGGTTGTGGTCTTTTCCCCGAACCCCAAACTCTAGTCCTTGTTATTCAAGACCAAAGCTAGGGCTTGAAGTTGTGCCTGCGCTTTGTGCAGCGATTCATTCCATTCTCTCTCAGGATCGCTGTCTGCCACAATTCCAGCTCCAACTTGTCCCCAAACTTTATTGAACGGGAAGGGAGGGGAAGACGCGATGACCGGAAAATGTGATGACCGGGAGAGTTCTTCTCCATTAAGCGCATCACCGTATCTCTGTATCCCCGTGTTTTGAATCAAGGAGGGGGTTAGTAGAAGAGTGCGAATCAAGATATTTAAATCCAAGCTACCCCGCCAGTCCAGATAGCCACAGGAACCATAGAATAAACTGCGCCGCGTTGGTTCAAGTTCTTCAATAATTTCCATGCAGCGTACCTTGGGGCAGCCTGTAATTGTGCCGCCAGGGAACATGGCGCGAATCAAGTCAACGGCATTGCAATCAGATTTTAAGACACCTTTGATGTTGCTGACAAGGTGCATGACATGACTGTAACGCTCAATTGTTAGTAATTCGTCAACACTCACAGTTCCCCATTCACAGACTCGCCCTAAATCATTGCGTTCCAAATCCACAAGCATAATATGTTCGGCACGCTCTTTGGCATTATTGAGTAATTCTTGCGCCAACTGTTCGTCTTGGCTCAAAGTTACTCCACGCGATCGCGTTCCGGCAATTGGTCTTGTTGAAGCGTAAAATTTGTTGTCTTGACATTTTTGTAGTTGCACTAACCTTTCCGGCGAACAGCTGATAACTTCTCCCCAAGGTGTTTGCCAGTAGCTAGCGAAAGGCGAAGGATTTATCTGATGCAAGGCGCGGTACAAATCCCAACCAGACGCTGCTGTCTGTGCTTTAAAACGCAGTGACAGATTTGCCTGAAAAATATCTCCAGCTTGAATGTATTTTTTGGCACGATTTACTGCAGTTTCATACTCTTGTTGAGATACAAGGAACTGAGGAGTAGGGGAGTTTTTCAATGTCTGAGAGAGGGGTTCCTTATCCCCTTGTCCATCTTTCAACTTATTCTCAAGCTCATCGAGTCCAACAGGACTGCTAGCGGCTAGCCACAGAATTTGCTCTTTATGGTCTAAAACCGCAAAACACTCTGGTTCATACCAAAAAGCCACGGGAAATGGCAGAAAGTCGGGTTTGGTCTGGGGAAGATGTTCAATTTCCCATGCAGTATCGTACCCCAACCAACCCAGCCAACCACCTGTGAAGGGGAGATGGTTCGGGGAAAAAGGGGCTCTTGCGGAAATTTCCCCTTGGAGGCGCGTTAATTTGTTCAACAACGGTAAAATTTCCCCAATTGGTGGTGTCCATAATTGTGGCACGCCATCTACTACCCTATAAGCGCCAGCACAAATAGAATATTGAGCCAGTTGGGAACGATCTGTTGGGGTTGGGTAAGGGCTTTCCAGTAAAGTGGCAATTTTAGACGTGGAGGTATGGCGAAATAAGGCAGTGAAAACGTCAGAACCTGTACGATTTTCTAATGGGAACGATCGCCAATACCAAGGCTTTGTCATCATGTTTTGTCAGCGCGAGCCACGAATGCAGTTAAGTATATATGGCAATTAGCTAATCTTGCCACAATATTTTTCTAAAACTGTGTTGCATTGTGCTGTAAAATTCTAGCTTAATTCGTTGTTTAATTGTTTCAAGACTCTTTTAGGATGACACAAGTAAAGTTAACTCATGAGGGTCGTCCTTTGTCCAAAGTCCTTTGTCATTAGTAAGGATTTTGGATTGGTTGACATTTCGTAACACAGTTCTACTTATTTCTGTCCACGTATTAAGTCAATGAATATTATTCTTACTGACATTCCTGAGGTTTTCATCATCGAACCAAAAGTCTTTCAGGATGAACGGGGATTTTTTTTTGAGGCATTCAATCACCAGACTTTTACAGAGAAAACTGGTATTTTTGCTAACTTTGTACAAGATAATCACTCATTTTCCAAGCAGAATGTCCTGCGCGGATTGCATTACCAAATTCAACAACCACAGGGCAAGCTCATCCGTGCGATCGCAGGTACCATTTTTGATGTAGCTGTAGACATCAGAAAAAGTTCCCCCACTTTTGGTCAGTGGGTTAGCTGCGAACTCAGTTCCCTGAATAAACGACTACTCTGGATACCCCCTGGCTTTGCCCACGGTTTTGTTGTACTTTCAGAAATAGCTGAAGTTCTTTACAAAACAACAGACTACTACGCCCCTAGTGGCGAACGCTGTATCATTTGGAACGACCTCGACCTAGCTATAGATTGGCCTTTAACCAGCCCACCAATCCTATCGGCTAAAGATGCTAGTGGTAAATCTCTCCAAACAGCCGATGTTTTCCCATAATTCCCAACCACAAACCACTTACACCCATAATTCAAGAGTGTAATTAGTATTATCTATGAGGTCGGCAGTATAGACACGAATAAAATAAGTACCAGACCCCAATGTTGCGTTAATTGCACCATTTCTCCAAGGATTACCATCAGATTGGTACCATTTTTCATTAGTATCGTATGTACCATTGCCGTTGCTATCAGAAATTAACTCCACGTCTGCATAACTACTTAAACCACTCAGCAACAGATTGAAATTGCTGGTTTGAGATAAACTAAAGCGGTAATAATCATTACGATCTGAACTGCCCACAAAGTCTGTAAAACTCTGCTTTGTACTGAAAGTGCCAACATTAACAGCGGTACCAAAAGTATTACCTGGCTCTTTTGGTGTTGTGCGTGGGGCGGTGACGGCATCAACTTCCAATGTATAGTTAGTATTATTTGCCGAATCCTCAGAAAAAATGCGAATGAAGTAAGTACCAGCGCCTAGTGTTGCATTGATTGAACCGCTTTCATCGCTGCTACCATAGCCATCGTACAACAGTTCGCCAGCATCATACACCCCATTACCATTGTTATCAAATACAACTTCGATGTCAGCATAATCACTTAAAACCCCTAAGGATAAGTTGAAGTAACTGGTTTGAGTTAAAGTAAAGCGATAATAGTCATTTCGGTCAGCGGAACCAACCGACTGGTTTGTGAAATTGCGACTACCCTTGAGAAAGCCAATGTTCAAAGCACTGCCTAGGGTATTGTCATCCCGATTATCTGGAACAGAGATAAAGTTTGACGGGGTTGCAGATCGATTTTCCTGATAGCCAAAAATCTCAAAATGTTGGTGTGCTTGGTAATTATTGAAGTTTAATACTCTTAAGTCGGAATTATTAGCTAGGTAGTAGCTAACACTAAAGGATTCTGAGGAAACACGTCCTTCTTGCAAACCATATCCTTGAAAGTGTTCAAACAATTGTGTATGAGACCAACCTAATGTTCTTAAGTCAGAGTGACTGTTACGGTAATAATTGCTATCAAAAGATATGGAAAACCTCCGTCCTTCAGCTATCCCATAGTTTTCCAGATGCTCTAAGAGTTGGTTATTATTGACACCTGTAGCAAACAAATCGGGATTGGCAGCCCGATAGAGATTGATATCGACAAACGGTGAAAAGCGTCGTCCTTCCTCAAGACCAAATATAATGAGGTGCTGTAGGGCTTGATTGTTGCTCAAAGCAGATAAGTCACTGTTGGCACTGCGGTAAAAGTTGAGGTTGACAAAAGAAGAGAACTGGCGACCCTCAGTCAAACCATAATTTTGCAGATGCTCAAACAGTTGCTCGTTATTGAAGCCTGCGAGGTCACTATTAGTAGCACGATAGAAGTTGAAATCAAAAAATGCTGAAAATCTTCGTCCTTCGCGCATCCCATAACTTTGCAGGTGCTCAAACAGTTGCTCGTTGTTGAAGCCTGCGAGGTCACTATTAGTAGCACGATAGAAGTTGAAATCAAAAAACGCTGAAAATTTTCGTCCTTCGCGCATCCCATAACTTTGCAGGTGGTCGTAAGCTTGACGGTAGCTTAAATTAGCTAAATCGCTATTACTGGAACGATAGAGGTTTAAATCTACAAGTGGAGAGAAGCGACGACCTTCATTCAGACCATAATTTTGAAAGTGCGACTGTAATTGGGTATCGTTGAAGCCTGCAAGATCGGAATTAGCAGTACGATAGAAATTCGCGTTGAATAAGCTTAAGGACATATTTGTAGTTTCAGGGCTGTATAACTAACCAGCAGTTAGCTATATTTAGTGTTCCCCTATGCCCTATAACTTCAAAACCTACAAACAACGCAGCGATAAAGTTTTACAAAAAATTTATATCTTCAGTCCGAACATTCTAAATAGGTAATTCTCACATTTTGCACCAAGAAAATTTGATTATCTCACCTATCAAAGTATTAAGTGTATTTAAAAAAAAGTAAAAAATGGTAGAAGACCCAAACCTTCCAACTAAGAAAGGCAAAAGAAAAGTGCTTTTGTTTAAGCAACAGCGCCTAAATCCTGTGTCCAGTAGTGTTGGTAATTAACATTGCCCGTGTCATTTGCTAGATAGTAGTATCCAACTCCCATTTCTTGGAATTTTGAATTGAGAATGTTGGCACGATGTTCGGGGCTGTTCATCCACCCTTGAACAACTTGTTCGGGTGTGGAGTAACCAGCAGCGACGTTTTCCCCAACATAGGAATATGAGTAGCTGACACTTCTGACACGATCGCTTAAAAAAGAACCATTAGATCCGATATGACCGAAAAAGTCACGTAGTGCCATATCTTCACTATGACCCTGGGCTGAACTATTTAACTTAGTACTCAACTTGAGTGGTTGTAAACCTGCTTGCAAGCGTTGAGCATTGGTTAAGTCTAAAACGCGCTGTATGAAAGAATCATCAACTGAAATTGGAGCAGGTGGAGGTGAACTTGGCACGGGTGACGAATCAGGTGTAGCAGACAAGCTCAAATTGTAGTTGGTGTTTGCGCCATTCACTCCTTGATACACCCGAATGTAATATGTACCTGCCTGTAAGTTGCTAAAACTTAATGACTCATTTGCAGAACCACCATTTGTGGAACCAGCGATAAATTGTCCGCTGCTATTCAGGAGTTGTACGTCTGCATTAGCACTTAAGCCGTTTAAGACCAGCTGAAAATTCGTGTTTTGACTCAGGTCCAGGCGGTAGTCATCATTTCTGTCTACATCACCAATAGATTCCCTGTAGACAACGGTCTTGGAATCTAAAACAATGTTACGAGCTATATTCAAGGCGTTACCTGCATAGTCGCGACTCATGCTGATGTCAGTGAATGGAGAAGCTTGACGACCTTCGGTTAGACCATAGGTTTGTAAGTGGTCAAAAAGTTGCTCATTGCTGAAGGCAGCTAGATCGCCGTTGTTTTGACGGTAAAAATCGAGGTCAACAAAAGGTGAAAATTTCCGTCCTTCACGAATACCGTAATTGGATAGATGCTCGTAGGCTTGTTGGGTGGTGAAATTAGCTAAATCGCTATTGCTAGCACGGTAGAAGGACAGGTCAATCAACGGAGAGAAGAAACGATTTTCATTCAGACCATAATTTTGAAAATGTGACAACGCCTGTGCATCTGTCAAACTCTTTAAGTCTGAATTAGCACTTCGATAAAAATTCACATCAAATGCGTTTACGGGCATAGGTAAAGTTTAAAGAGATACACAATTTGTCTGTATTACCTTGGTATTCCCTATGCCATAAAACTTCAAACCTGGAAAATACTGAACTTTCTAGGTCTGGAGTTTAATTAAAAAATGTTAAATGGGAACACGACCAAATATCGTATCAAAAAAAATACAAAATAATTTGTTAACTGGAATACATAAATTTACGAGGAGAATTTCCACCTCTGTGCAAGCGATCGGTGATAACCTATAGTCGCACTTTGTTTAAGCTCGGATAAAAAATGGCTAAAACAATTCTGCTGATTGGCAGTAACGGTCAAGTCGGCAAAGAACTGCAAAAAACCCTGAAACCCTATGGAAATACCGTTGCAGTTGCACGCCCCACTATAGATCTTGCTCAACCGGATACTCTGTGCAGCGTCATTCGAGATCGCCAACCACAAATCATCATCAACGCGGCTGCATACACTGCGGTTGATAAAGCTGAAAGTGATGTAGAACTAGCTGATGCAGCCAATGGTAGAGCACCGGGAATCATAGCTGAAGAAGCAGAAAAACTGGGAGCTTTCCTTATCCATATCTCGACTGATTATGTTTTTGATGGCAACAATAGCCGACCCTACTTAGAAACCGATCCAACAAACCCTTTGAGTGTTTATGGCAAAACTAAGCTAGCAGGAGAAGAAGCGATTCAAAAATTTTGTACTAATTACCTGATTCTTCGCACAGCCTGGGTTTACGGCACTTTTGGCAAAAGCAACTTTGTCAAAACTATGTTAAGACTGGGAGCAGAAAGGGAAGAAATTCGCGTCGTCGCCGACCAAATTGGCAGCCCCACTTGTGCTAGAGACATAGCTGATGCGATCGCGCAAATTGTTCCCCAAGTCAGTCGAGAAATTGCCGGAATTTATCACTACACCAACAGTGGCGTTGCAAGCTGGTACGACTTTGCTGTTACGATTTTTGAAGAAGCGCAGCACCTTGGTTTTCCCCTGAAAATCCAGCGAATTGTTCCCATTACAACACCAGAATATCCAACACCTGCCCGTCGCCCTAGCTATTCTGTCTTGTCTTGTGCCAAAATATCCGCAGTCTTGGGAACTTATCCACCTCATTGGAGACTAAGTCTTAGGCAAACGATTAAAGAGCTCTTAGTCCTTAGTCCTTAGTCCTTGGTCCTTAGTCCTTAGTCGTTAATAACAAATGACAAATGACAAATGACAAATGACCAATGACAAATGACCAATGACAAACGACCAATGACAAACGATCCGTAACTATGAAAGCGCTGATTCTCTCAGGCGGTAAAGGCACACGTTTACGACCTCTCACTTACACTGGCGCAAAACAACTCGTACCAGTTGCTAATAAACCCATTTTATGGTATGGCATTGAAGAAATGGTTAATGCCGGTATAACTGATATTGGCATTATCATCAGCCCAGAAACGGGAGGAGAAGTTCAAGCCAAAACAGGCAATGGGGAACTATTTGGCGCAAACATTACCTATATCTTGCAAGATAAACCAGCAGGGCTTGCCCACGCCGTTCAAGTTGCTCACCCTTTTTTAGGGGACGCGCCATTTGTGATGTATTTGGGTGATAACCTGATTCAACAGGGTGACTTAAGCCATTTTTTGAAACTTTTTAGCAAAAATCAGCAAGATGCCCTGATTCTTTTACGTCAAGTGCCTAATCCTAGCGCTTTTGGAGTGGCTAAGGTAGATGAAACAGGGCGGGTGATACAGCTTGTTGAAAAACCAAAAGTTCCCCCTTCTAATCTGGCGCTGGTTGGTGTTTATTTCTTTTCTCATACTATCCATGATGCGATCGCTAACATCCAGCCCTCTACAAGAGGCGAATTAGAAATTACAGATGCCATTCAACAGTTGATTGACAGCCAAAAGAACGTTGTCGCTTGCCAATTAGAAGGCTGGTGGTTGGACACTGGAAAAAAGGATGATTTACTAGAAGCCAATCGACTTATTCTCGACACTTACTTAACGACTTTGATTTCAGGGGAGGTTGATGCTCAAAGTCAAGTGATTGGTCGGGTGAAAATTGGTGAGGGGTCTAAAATTATCAACTGTACCATTCGGGGTCCAGTTGTTATTGGGAACAACTGTTATATAGAAAACTGTTTTATTGGTCCTTACAGTAGCATTGCCGATAATGCTAAGCTAATCGACACCGATTTGGAACACAGTGTTTTATTAGAAGGCGCTAAAATAGTTGGAATTCATCAACGTATCATTGATAGTGTTATCGGACAGCGAGCACTTATCAGTGCTGCGCCCCGTCGTCCCAAAGCCTTGCGATTTCTTATTGGTGATGACTGTCAAATAGAACTGACGTGATTTATTTTTTAACAATTAACTATTATTCCACCGAACTAGTTACCAAGTTAATTCGTTCTTTACCAGATAATAAAAATTTTGAGTACAAATTTATTATCATCAATAATTCTCCTGATGATAATTCTATCGCTCTACTCAAAAATGAATCTGTAATCATTTTAGATGCTACCAAGAATTTAGGGTTTGGTAATGCCTGCAATTTGGGGCTCAAGTGGATTTTTACTCAAGACCCTCAAGGAATTGTCTGGATTATCAATCCAGATGCTTATTTATTAGAAAATCCTCTAGATAAAGTTCACTCATTCTTTAAATTCCACCCAGAAATATCAATTCTTGGCACGATTATTCATACTCCCGCAGGAGATATCTGGTTTGCAGGAGGGCGATTTTTTCCTAAAACTGGGTCTGCGATCGTGCAGGATTTGTTAACAAACACAGAGACAGACTATGTTACCTGTGATTGGGTATCAGGTTGCAGTTTAATAATTCATCTTGCTAAGTTTGATGATTGTCCTGAATTCGATCCTGCTTATTTTCTTTATTATGAAGACTTTGACTTATGCAGGCGCTATAGCGAACAAGGACATTCTATTGCAGTGACAAAGCAGTTTGGTGTAGTGCATCAACCATCTTCTATTACGAATAAATATGTTTTTAGGAAGATAAAGCACAGTACCTATAGTTATTTATTGACTTTAGAGAAATATACCAATAATTTAGTTCTTTTTCTCAGATTAAACCGTTTAATTGCCTACGCGGTGATTTTGCTCTTTGTTAAACCTCAAGTAGCATTTGGTAAATTTTCTGGAGTTTTCATGTATTGGAGAAAAATTTTTAAATCTTTTTTAGAAATAGAATGAGCGATTTATTAATTAACTTATCAATGATTTTTTCCAAACCGACAGGCATAAGTAACTATGCCAAAAATCTTGTTCCTTATATAAAAAATATCAACCCTACCTTACTCACAGCCTACAACTATCCAGAATTTAACTGTTACTCAATTCCAGGTAATTTAACACCCGCTCAAGGTACAAAAGGACATTTAGAACGCCTTTTATGGACACAATTTCAACTTCCAAAAATTTATAAAAAATTAAAATCTCATCTCATCTTTTCCCCAATACCAGAAGCGCCTTTGTATGCAAACTGTCGTTCTGTCGTCATGGTTCATGACCTCATTCCGTTACGCTTCCCGAAACTTCTGTCACCACTAACCCACTATTTTCGCCACTACATACCTCAAGTCCTCAGTCAAGCACAACACATTATTTGTAACTCTCAGGCTACAGCAAAGGACATCTCTCACTTTTATCACATACCAGCCAGCAAAATTACTCCCATTCTTTTGGCCCACGATGCCAGTCATTTTCGTCCTACTTATTTGGATAGTCACGGGCATTCTTTAGAAACTACACGTCCCTACTTTCTTTATATTGGGCGACAAGACCCCTACAAGAACTTGCACAGACTCATTTCAGCCTTTGCCGCACTACCACACAACAAAGACTATGAACTGTGGTTTGCAGGACCGCACGATAAACGTTATACCCCGGTTTTGCAAACCCTAGCAGAGGAACTAGGCATTACCAATCAAGTTAAATTTCTTAACTACGTTCCTTACAAAGAATTGCCTAAAATTATCGGTAATGCGATCGCACTTGTTTTTCCCAGCCTTTGGGAAGGATTTGGTTTTCCAGTTTTAGAAGCAATGGCTTGCGGGACTCCCGTCATTACCTCCAACCTCTCCTCTCTTCCAGAAGTCACTGGTGACGCTGCCATATTGATCGATCCCTACAATATTGAAGAAATCACTCAAGCCATGCAAACCATCACCACGGATTCACAATTGCACCAACATCTTTCCATCCAAGGAATTCACCGGGCTAAACAATTCAGTTGGCAAAAAACAGGGCTTGCCACCATTGAAGTTTTATCACGCTACCTTTTGAAGGATGAAGGATGAAGGATGAAGGATGAAGAACGTAGGTTGGGTTGAGGAACGAAACCCAACTCAATAAATCTATTGCCGCAAGGAGGTTCACATCTACACGAAGTGAGGTGTTGAAAGGAATTGCGGATACCATTTAACCCGGTAAAATCTTGTAACTAGTACTAAATTCTACTGTGTATTAGGGTGTATCCTCCCCAGCCTCAACCGTGGTTGAGGCATTTAATAAATCATTAAGAGATTTGATGAAAATGTTAATCGCACCATTCCAGTCTCGCGAAATTTCATGATGACAGTTAGGGCATTTGAATTTTTTATTTCCACCTAACTTCTCATGAATATGTCCACACCGACTACAGGTTTTGCTTGTGAATTCTTCTGTAACATCATGCACAACGCAGTCCCGCTTTAATGCGTGGAATTTGAGAGTCTGCTTAAATCTGTAGTGTGACCACGTAAGCAGATTTCTGGCGGTCTTGGAATTCAGCTTTCTTTTTTTCTTAACAACCATTTGAGATGTTTCAAATGTAGGCAAGAAAATCTGCTTGTAGTTTTTAGTTAAAAAGACTGAGGCTTTATTGTGAATCTCGTTAGTCAGATTTCTAATCCTAGTTCTTAACGCCTCTGATTGTCTTCTTAATTTCCACCGCCATCTTTTATTAGCCCTGCCCTTGGCTTTGGCAATTTGAGATTGTAATCTGTCTAGCCTTTGGCATAAGACAGCTATTTTAGAAATAGAGCCGCCACCTATTTCTAGTAATTGTCCACCGTCAAAACCAGTTAAGAAAGTTCTAACACCCGGATCTAAACCAATACAGTTGTTTAGTTTGTTAGCTTCAACTAAGAGTGGAATTGCAAAACAGATAAACCATCTACCTTTATCAAGTAGAATAATGAATTCTGAGGGCATTTCTTCGCACAACGGCTCACAAGGATTAAGAAGCAAGTTTTTCATGGCAACACTTTCACCGTTTACAACCACTTTCCTGCTTGCGTAGTGAGTAAAGCCTGCTGTTTGCTTATCTTTGCCTTTGCCATCATAAAAAGCACCCCAATATTTAGCACCAATGCGTAAACTTTTTACAGGTTCTCTGCACGATTTAAATCTAGGATTTTCCTGGTTTTTGGTTTTAGAGAAAGCTATTTTAGCGTCAAAAACAGATTCTTCTCTTGGTGAATATGGGCATTCTGATACCCAATCAGGACAAGATTTTAAAATAGTTTCTCTTAGCTGAAATTTACTAGGTTGTTTTTCTCCTTTTACAAAACAATCTCTTTGGTAAGCAATTGCTGCATTGTAACACCAACGACAAGCTGCAAACCATTTTCTGTAAATTAACCTGAGATTAGCTTCTGGGTAAATCCGGATCGGACAACTAACTGACGTGCTGCTTTCGCTTGTAGGGGATTATTGGCGTAAGAGTGCCACTGACGCAAGGGGGTACTGTGTGGAATGATTCTCTTGCCTATTGCTTCTTGCTGTACAAAAACCACATCGTAGTGTCCTTCACTGCTTGAATCTGACCAGCTAATATCAACTTTGTAAGGTAGTTGATTAGCCAGTTCATAGAAATCCTCTGGTTCTACTCCTAAATTCGGAAGTTCTTGCAAAGCTTTACGCATCTGACCTACTGTTTTCAAACCTTCTACACTTGATAGCCATTCTGCTGTTTTAACTGCTGCCATGACCCGTGCATTAGGCACATTGGTAATGCACAATATTTCTGGTTGATTCTCAGTCAATAGCTCGCGCACTGCTGACACGGTGAGATTGTTTTCACACCAATTCAGGACGGGATAATTTTCAGTCTTATTAACAGTTTCACCCCCAATATGAAGAATTGCATTATAACGAAATTGAGTTAATTCATTGCGAGCGCGACCCCGCATCAGTTGAATTTGTACGTTGCTAATCTCGGGAAACCGCTGCTTTAAGGCACTGAAAAACCCTGGGTCAATCGCTAACTCTGTTTCTTGAAAAACTTGCATTTGTACGTGCTGCTGCAACTCAGTTCTGGTAAGGGAAGCTTCAGCTTGATAGAGTTGCACCGAAGCATGGAAAGCTTCCAGGAGTTGCAGATTTCGCACATCTCCTATGAAGATAAAGCCACCAGGAGCAGTTGCCCGTACAGCACCTTCTAATACACCAATCAGATAATCAATACTGGGGAAATATTGCACAACTGAGTTGAGAATGACTGCATGAAAACTACCTGCTTCTATTCCTTCTATTCCTTCAAAATCAGTCGCCATCTTCTGGTAAAGCGTTACCTGTGGCAATTCTTGCTTTGCCAATTGCTGTCGGATATAGCTCAGTGAAGCAGGGGAAAAGTCCGTCCCACAATATTGAGTACAGTGAGGGGCAATTCTAAACAAAAGCAGACCTGTTCCACAGCCAATTTCCAGCACTCGTTTGGGTTTTAAAGCCAGAATTTGCGCCACTTGGTTATTCACCCACTCGCGCATTTGTTCTGCTGGAATCGACTGATTTGTGTAACTGCTATTCCAGCCTATAATATTGAATGTTGCATCTGAACCTGCGCCTGGTTGATTGTAAGTTTCGTTGTAGAGCATCTGCCATTGCGAAACTTGCTCATCTTGTAATTGCGTTAATGGCAAATTTTCCTGCTCGCTGCTATACTTAGCTTTCGATGCGATATAAGCTACTAAACTCTTTTCTCCTTTATCCTCATAAATCATCACTGCGGTTTGCAGCACTGCTGGATGTTGACCGAGTACCGCTTCAATTTCTTCCAACTCAATGCGGTAGCCGCGAATTTTTACCTGTTCATCAATGCGTCCTAAAAATTCGATGTTGCCATCTATACGATAACGAACTAAATCACCTGTTTTGTAAAGTCGTGTTGATTTATTGCTAAAAGAATGAGCACTGAATCTTTCAGCAGTTAAATCAGAATGGTTTAAATAGCCCCGTGCTAATCCATCACCACTAATGTATAACTCACCAGCAACGCCAATGGGGACAGGTTGTAAATGCGGATCTAGTACGTAAACCTGCGTGTTGGCAATGGGACAACCAATTGCAGGTAGGATTGGCTCTTGCTTTCCTTTCAAAGAGGGTTCTTCTTGATTTCTAACAGGAATATAGCCGGAAGTTGTTACAACTGTATTTTCAGTAGGACCATAATTATTAACGACTTGGAAGGGATGAGAAGCTAAAGGATATTGATGGAGTTTGTCGCCACCTGTGAGTAATAGTCTTAAAGCTGTTTTCTTTGACCATTCTAATGATAAAAGGTTCTCTGCCAAGGGTGTTGGGACAAAGCTAATTGCGATCGCTTTTGACACCAGCCAATCACGCAGCTTTTCGGGCGCTCGCCTAATCTCATCATCGGTTAAATAGATGCTTGCTCCTACACTTAAATAAGGCCAAATTTCCCAACCGCAAGCGTCAAAGGCAAAGTTGGCATTTTGCGCTACTCTGTCACCGGGTGACACTGCAAATGCTTTTTGATGCCAAAACACAAGATTTAACAAACCTCTATGTTCTATTTGAACTCCCTTAGGTTTCCCCATTGAGCCAGAGGTGTAAATGACATAAGCGAGGTTATCTGCTGTAACATTGCTAGTGGGATTTTCTGTAATTTCTTGACCAAGATCCTGCCAATCTTTATCCAAACAAATTATCTGTGAATTGTTCCTTCCAAGACGTTCGACCCACCGTTCCTGAGTTAATAAAACAGAAACCCGAGCATCTTCAAGCAGAAAGTTTAAACGTTCGGGCGGATAGCTTGGTTCTAAAGGCAAATAAGCTCCTCCCGCTTTCAAGATGCCCAACATACCGATTATCATCTCAAAAGAACGCTCTACACAAATTCCTACTAAAACTTCCGCACCAACACCAAGTTTTTGCAGGTAATGTGCAAGTTGGTTGCTGCGTGTATTTAATTCTCTATAGGTGATTTTTCGAGAGGTTGCAGCTAAGGTTTCTACATCTTCACTGACTAGGGCGATCGCATCAGGAGTCTGCTCTACTATACGCTCAAATAACTGATGGATACACTTATCTTGAGGATAATCTGCTTGAGTATTGTTCCATTCAACCAACAACTGATATAGCTCAGATTCTCTTAAAATTGGTAAATTGGCAATTCGTTCTTCTGGATTGGCAATTATACCCTCCAGTAATGTTTGGAAGTGACCCAACATTCGGGTAATTGTAGCTTCATCAAATAAATCAGTGCTGTAAATGACAAAACCGCTGATTCCCTCTGAACTATCCACCCATAACTCATTATTTGGCTCCTGCTGCCAGAGATGAAATTCCAAATCAAATCGCGTTGTTCCACTATCAAATTGCAGTGGGCTGAGTGTGAGCCCCGGTAATTCTAGCGCTGACATAGGTGCATTTTGTAGCGCAAATACCACTTGAAACAATGGGTTTTGATTCAAGTGACGTTCTGGATGGAGTTCTTCTACCAGCTTTTCAAAAGGTAAATCTTGATGGGCATAGGCTTCCAAAGCCACCTCTTTGACTCGACTCAATAATTCCCGAAAAGTTGGGTTTCCTGATAAGTCGGTACGCAGCACTAAACTATTGACAAAAAAGCCAATTAATCCTTCAATTTCACTGCGGTTGCGGTTGGCAATAGGTGACCCCACAGCAATATCTTCTTGCTGGGTATAGCGGTAGAGTAAAATTTGAAATGCCGCCATCAAGGTCATGAACAAAGTCACCCCTTCCTGTTGGGACAAAGCGGAGAGTGCTTCACTCAAGTTTCTTGGGAATTGCACCAGTTGCCTTGCACCTTGGTAAGTTTGAACGACGGGTCGAGGTCTGTCGGTAGGCAGGTTGAGCATGGAAATGCCCTCTAACTGCTTTTGCCAGTAAGCTAACTGCGTTTGTAAGGGCGAACGACCATTCGTTCCTACTTTTTGCAGCCATTGACGCTGCCAGTCGGCAAAGTCTGCATATTGGATTGCAAGTTCCGGCAGGGGAGAGTTGTTTGCAAGGTCTCCACAAAATGTCGTGTAGAGTGCTGCGATTTCCCGAATCATTACCCCAATAGACCAACCATCAGAGATAATGTGGTGCATATTGAGCACTAGGATGTGTTCTAGCTCATCCAATTGCAACAGCTTGACTCGCAGCAACGCATCGGTTAATAACTTGAAAGGTAGTTGAGCTTCTTGGGTAGTTAGCAACAGCGCTTGTGTTTTGCGTTCGGCTTGTGGTAGCGATCGCAAATCTATAACTGGTAAAGATATTTTTAATGTAGGATGAACGACCTGAACTGGTTTCCCTTCCACCATCACAAAACTGGTGCGTAAAGCTTCGTGACGGCGCACAATTTCGTTAAAAGTTTGTTCTAGTGCCGCTAAGTTAAGGGAACCCAATAAATGGAATGCTGCTGGGACGTTGTAAAAAGGGTTGTTGGGTATTAATTGGTCAAGAAACCACAGTCGTTGTTGAGCAAAGGAAAGGGGGAGATTTCCATCTCGCGAAATACTTATGATGGGCGTAGAGGCATAACTATTTGTATTATTAGCTACTTTTAAAAAGTCAATAATTTCTGCTTTGCGCTCTTGAATTTCTGCACGCAGTTCTGCAGTAAGAGTTCCTTCAGGGGCGTTACAGCGCAACCTTTCCCCATCAACAAAAACCTGAATATCTAAGCTGCGAAGATAAGATAAAAACTCAACAGTCTGCAAAATGGCACTCCTTCGCAACAGTCGTTACTTACTGGTTATTCTTCAATCCAGCTTTTTAGCATACTTAGAATACTATACAAATCATTCTCTGGAGTGAAAATAAGATTGCTAAAACTGTGGTACCCAGCTTGTATGACTGGAAACTCACAGGCAACGCTAAGTTTGTGCAATTTCCCCTAAAGAAGATTTAGGATAATTACCAAATTGAGATTGTACGTAGGGTATAAAATTTGTCTAGTAAAAATTGTAGGGGATGAATGAGTGGGTGTGTTTTACCAGACTCTTGACAATCTCTTTTCCGTTCATTAGCAATATAATCGGAAACTTCTTATTGTGCAATGTCCATCGTTAGAAAGCGGGTGTAGTTTCTCTGGGGTGTGTTGTCTTGCCAACACTAGATTCTTGAGTTTCAAGCCACTCATTCCAGAAAAGACTGGCGATAGACTCTAATGCTGGGGCGTAAAGTGTGGTGTCTGCACGTAATTGGCTCACAGAAAGACCAGAAGTGGCAGCAATTTCGCAAGCATGACCGATAAACCAACGTTCCAAGCCTTTTGCAGTCACTTCTGGGTGAAACTGAAGCCCCAAGCAATGACTACCCCAAGAAAAAGCTTGGTTCTGGTATTGCAGTGAGGATGCTAAAAGTACGGCTCCTGAGGGTAAATCAAATGTATCACCATGCCAGTGAAGTACAGGCGTTTGCGCGGGGTGAAGATGACGCATACATGAAGACTGTCCGGCTGGTGAGATTTGTAAATTACCCCAACCAATTTCTTTGCGATTGCCACCAGGATACACCCCAGCACCTAAGGCACGGGCAATTAACTGGCTGCCCAAGCAGATGCCTAAAGTGGGTAAACTCTTTGCCAATCGTGCCTCTAACAACTTGAGTTCATCCAGGATGAATGGATAGTCTTTGTCTTCATACACACCAATCGGCCCACCCAGGATAACTAATAAGTCTGGTTGTGTTGGTTGCAACAAGGACAAATCATCCACACCTGCTTGGTAATAACAGATGTCATATCCCCGTTGAGAAAGCACTTCACCCAAGCTTCCCAAGTCTTCAAATGCTACATGTTGTATCACGGCTGCTGTTTTCATACTCTTTGTCTCCTGAAAGTTAGTTAATTAGTCAATGAGTCCGTCGCTTGGGTTCCAGATACCCAGAGAAGTTAGTGAAACAAACCGGCTCTAGCAAAGCTATCAATACCAAGTTGGGAGTTGAAGATACCCATCTCTTGAGCCAGGGTGATTAATTCTGTGTAGTCAATCCGCATCAAGTTGACATCGTTAGCGCTAGCACAATCTGCAATCACTGATTCTGCCTTGGCAAAACCAATCTGTTCGAGCATCGCTTTCCAGACATTAAGTTCTACGTTAGCAAACCACAACACCGGTTTGGGTAGCACTTCAATAAAAAATTCTTTCTGCTGAGGGGTGAGTTCATTGTAAATGCATTTCGCCAGATGTTTGAATATGCCACTATGAGCCATTTCATCCCGACGGTGTGTTGCGACACTCAGGCGGTTGAATGGTTGGATGGTGGTATCGTGAGAAAGTAAATCCAAGTAGTCACTGATAAACACCTCGGACACAATCGCTGTTGCCACTTGGATAAGTATTTTTTTCCAAGGTTCATGAAAGTTGTCTTGTTCTCGCTGCATCTTGGTCACGAGGTTGAACTCTGGTAAGCGCAACTGCTCCAACCCCCTGCGTTCTCGAGTCATGCGACAAGCATTGATTGCCAGCAAGACGTGATATGCCTCGTCCACAAGTGTTTCAGAAGCAATTTCTTGGCTAATTCCATCCTCGACTCCCGGCACACTTCTATAGATGATGTGGTTGCATGCAGGGGTAATCACTTTAGACTCGATATCTATAGTCTTCTCGTTGTATGCTATCCACCCTAATGAGAGTATTTTCTTTTGCATTTCCAATGGTGCTGCTAGGAAATCGGGGTGGTCTTTAAACGGCAGTAAATCTCTGCGAAAATCGTCTTTGGTTTCATCGAATGCCAACTCTGGTTGAGACTTCTGCTCTATTCTTTGTTTGACTTGTGCGCGTTTATGCCAATTGCCACCCATCTTTTCCAATAGGGCACGAGAATATGACATTTCTTGTTGGTGAGTTTTTTGAGACTTTTTTGTCATGCTTGCTGGATTCTTGACGGCAAATTGTTGTTTCATAATGACCCTCTGATTGTGTTGTGATTAATCTCTACTAAATCCTGTTGATTCTCACTTTTATTTCTCATAAATGATGGAATGTCAATTTCCCAAACAGGAGTTTTGTAGAGGAAAAGTTTTGTTTTTTGGTATACTTAACTCTACAGTTGGTCATTCTTGTTTTACGGATTTTGAGGAAGAAAAATATTTTTAACTATCTTTAATCATTCAACTTTTAGCGCCGCTTCTCTCAGAGGCTTAGAATACCAAATATTCTATCTTATGCGTGAGTTAGTGTTTTTGCCAAGGTCTCTGAAAATCTAGAATATCCGTCTTATCCCTAACTCAGGCAAGCAATTTAGTCAACTCAGTAAACTGCTCTTGATAATTATTATAGTGCTTCTCATTTAAATCCAATACAGTCATATGAAGACAATATAGGGTCTAACACTTGTTATCCTTCCTATGTCTATTGCACGCACTTGATAATCGCTATACGTGAAATACAACTCCTATTAAATAAGAATCATAATCCTTAAAAAGGAAGCAGTAGCCAACAGCTACCACTTCCTTTTTGCTTGTGATGACAAATTCAATTATGGACGCAAATTTTGGGCGATCGCGGTGTCTGTATCATTAACAGACTTGGGTAAAAATTGTCAAGACAAGAACAGCGCGATCGCACTTCTTCAAAGCTTGCTAGTAATTTTACTATTGTACCGGATTTAGAAACCTTTCCAGCAATAGTCGGATCTGAGGTTCTACCATCTGTCTTAGTTCCACCGTCAAGAATGGTATCATTTGCAAGTTGATCTGAAATTTTGGGTAAGTTCCCACAGTTTGTGTGGTTAGCTGTAGCCACTTCAGATGGAAGGAAAGCAGATCCAAAGGATGACAGTTTAAAGATAAGATGTTGATAAATGATTGCTGAGGATGGTTTTTAGTTTTCCCATGATAAATTAAATCATTTACTAAGTAAATTTATGTCAAATTGCTTTCCTTAATACAAGGAAGTAAAACTACTTATAATTTCCTCAATATACACATCTAAGTTAAGTAGATGGTCGTGAAAAATCCAACATTATGAAAGGGGTGTTAGTAATTAGTAGGAAAGACCCATATTGAGATTTCTTTACGTATTTATGTTTATTTGTAATAACCTACTTTATGAAAGAGATTGATATAGCTCGTTACAAATATTTATACAAATAGTCAGTTGTAGAATGTACTAAACAGAAGTGGATCGCATCCTCAACCGTATTTCAAAACCTACCCCTGCCATGCCCCCACTGAATGGATTGCACAGCTTACACTGGAGATAGAGTTTGTGTGACAGTGATTATACAAATCTATGACTATGTGTTAACAGCAAATGCAAGAGGAAATGCTATGAGTTACCATAAATTTGACAGGAGTTTTTGCATAGCGCTTATAATCCTGAGTTGGTCTGCACTGACTGGTGGATTAACCTTACCTGTTCATGCACAAACGACTCGTACTCATACCGTAACAACTATCGCTCAAGACTCAGTTTACTTTCTCAATCGCGGACGTTACAGATTTCAGCGCAAAGACTACAAAGGAGCGATTGAGGACTTTAACCAGGCAATAATACTCAATCCTAACAATGCTAATGCCTACTATAACAGAGGTCTTCTTCTACGTGAGCTTGGAGACGCTCTTAGTGCAGTGTTAGACTTCGATCGCGCATTACAACTCAATCCCCGCCATGCTAACGCTTACTTTCACAGAGCCGGTGCTCGCTATGGTATAGGAGATGAAAGCGGAACAATTCAAGACTTACAGCTAGCGGCTAAGCTGTTTCAATTGCAAGGAGACACGAAGGGCTATCAACAAGCCCAGAATCTCATTAGACAGTTGCAGCAATAGAGTGAATCCGCAAAGCGATCGCCGATATGTACTAGTATTTTGAGAGAACTTAATCTCGACTTGAGGCAATGGCAAAGGCAACATTTGGCGCTGGTTGTTTTTGGGGGGTGGAGGCGGCGTTTCGGAAAGTAAAGGGAGTGGTTTCCACCTCAGTTGGTTATATGGGAGGACATTTTCCCAACCCCTCCTATCTGGACGTACTATCTAGAATCACGGGTCATGCTGAGGTGGTTCAAGTCGAATATGACCCACAACTTCTGAGTTACGATGACCTGTTAGAGGTCTTTTGGAATATCCATGACCCAACAACGTTGAATCGCCAAGGACCGGATCGAGGAGAACAGTACAGGTCTGTTATCTTTTTTCATGATGCCCAACAGGAAGAAGCGGCGAAACAGTCAAAGGCAAAGCAACAGAAGTCTCGCAGATTCGATAAAGATATCGTGACCCAGATTGCGCCTGCGGGTGAGTACTATTTAGCAAGCGAAGAGCATCAGCAGTATTTTGAGAAGAAGGGACGACGTTAAGTGTGTAGGAAACACCCAAAAAGTACTGAGCTTAAAGAGATTTTAATATGATAAGCAGACTCGGTTTTCCCAAGATTTTACTGAGTTATCCAACCAATCTGTTTAAAATATTTTGAGCGCGATCGCGAACATATTCTACACCATTAGCCAGCCGATAAAACACCTCCCATTCATCTGTAGTAATTTGTAAGTAAGATTCATAACCATTAGCAAATGCTCTCAATTCCTGACCATTAGGCTGTGAAATTTTTAAGTAGCGTCCGCGTGTTCCGGTACAACAAATTTTTACTTTCCAAGCAACATGACAAGAGTCGTATACAATCACCTCACCTAAATACTGTTTTACGTTGTGCCGACTATCATTTAACAACTGATAGACATCTTGAGTAATTTCTCTACTAAGCTTATATACATCCGGAATATTCATTATTTCCTCGCACCTGCAAATCGCTGTAATGTAGAAAGATTTTTTCAATTCTATTTAACTTTTTTAGATAAGTACTACCGAGAAAATCCGGATTTTTATATAAAGTTTTCTAGTTGTTAATTTGTACTTTGCCCCAACAGTCAAAATAATTATCTGAAAGAGAAACGCAATATCGTTCCAAACATTCTAAACGATGAATTCTATTAGAGTACTAGTTATACGACTGAAGGGTCACTCAGAGGATATTTGAAACGTATATTGTTAAACATCGCGGCATCTTCTCCATCTAACCCCCCTTTAACAACAGAAGACAGAAGTATGTTGAAAATGAACCAGTTGTTAAGCTATATCGCAGGATAGATAGGCACGTCCTCTTATTGACAGCTAATCAAACATAACAGATGCTATATTTGATATTCATTTATTCAGTTCTTACACTCTTGTACTGAAAGAGGCGATCGTGCTTAAGCAACCAGAAGCTAGCTATCTCATTCGTCAACTCCGGGAGCTAACGGCACTTAGCCAGGAGCAATTTGCTGCAACATTGGGGGTCGCTTACTGCACGGTGAATCGTTGGGAAAACGGTCACATTCAGCCTTCTGCATTGGCACTTAAGCAAATTAGAACCATGCTTAAAGAGTTGAAAGATTCACCTGAAGTCACCCTTCGGGAGTGGAGCCAGACAGTGCTAGAACAGTATTTTCCAGAAACGGAGTTCACTGTTCGATGACTAAGGCAGATTCAGAATTTAGCAAGGGCGGTCAAGGCAGGTGGAACGTTTCGCAGACCAAACTGTTACGCTATGGTGTTGCGTTGTTATCAGTTGCCTTGGCATTGGTAGCAAATCTCCTGTACAGCCCCTATCTGGGCTCAACACCGACTCCACTATTTTTCGCCGCAGTTATGGTAAGTGCCTGGTATGGGGGTTTAGGTTCAGGGTTGCTGGCAACTGCTTTGTCTACGCTGGCAATTAACTATTACTTGGTTGAGCCACTCTACTCGCTTACTATTCCTAATATAGGAACCCTAGCGCGACTGAGCGTTTTCGTGATGGCAGCCATCCTCATAAATTCGCTTAACGAAGCACAACGAGTCGCACAACGAAGAGCGGAAGCAAACCTCCAGTCTCTTCGCGAAAGTGAAGCACGGTTTGGTTGTTTTCCATTTATCTCCCCAAGTAGGCAACATACCGATATATAGACCCAACTTTTGAGCCTTGTTGAGAAAATGTTTTCTCATAGAAACAGTCAACGATCAACTAAAAAATAGACTAGCGCTAAGTAGTGCATTGCTCTGGATAGCACAAGTTGTAGCAACTGCAAACCCAAATGGTGTATCTAATTTTCCGATCAATATTATTGCCGATTTCATTGCTTATACTTACCAGGCAAAAAACTTTATTAAATTTTATAACATAAGATTTAGCAATATTGCTAGAGGTGAAGTCCTCAGATTCTTAGTCTTTAGGGCTAGTTGTTGCCTGAGGAGCCTGCGTCAAACTTAGATTATAGTAAGTCCGCTTGATTAGTGATACAAAAGAGGATTTTTGCAAAGCACCCTGCAATCTTTAAGATTGGTCTTTGACCAAACATAATATGGACTTCTTAGGCTGGATTAAGCCGATGACAAATGTTACGGGCGTGTTACACCTCCTCATTACCACCTATGAACTTTTAAATTTTCAGAATTTACGCGGTTAACTCAATATGTTAGTGGCTAAATAATATGTACCTTAGCAAAAAAACTGTCTCTTGTCATCATATTTTACATTTCGTATACTTTAGAAAGTAAAAGTTATCTTAGCTAAGATAACTTGGTGTATTTCAAGATTCTTAAAAACTATTTTTTTAAGAATTATTTATTTTGAAAATATATTTTTTCGTTTAGAGGTCAGATTTCTATGCTCTTTATGGCAAAGATTCAAGATGTAACTTGATGAAATTTATTTGGTAAATGTTCTGCGTTAAAGACTATGGTTTGTTACGCTATCTATTAACAATGAGAACTTACGCAGTACTTCTTACTTCTCAACTCACCAGGTTCAAGCTCAGTTTTACAAAACCTTATTGTTTTCAAGAAACCGCATAATTTTACGCAGATTAAAATCATGAATTAGTAATTGGAATCGTTTTATGGTTAAGCAATTAGTTGATTTAGAAACTAGCAATATT
Source organism: Scytonema sp. NUACC21 (assembly GCF_054684315.1). Taxonomy (NCBI): domain Bacteria; kingdom Bacillati; phylum Cyanobacteriota; class Cyanophyceae; order Nostocales; family Scytonemataceae; genus Scytonema; species Scytonema sp. NUACC21. The sequence continues at coordinate 77,721 of NZ_BAAFZH010000099.1, forward strand.
CAAAAAGCAGTGAATCTTATCGGAATAACAATCTCTGATGCAGAATTGAATGAGCTAAAATCTGGCAATACTATTTCGCTTGGAAGCAGAGGTTTAAGTGAAATTGGTTCGGTATTTATCCTTGCGGAAGCTCTTTTAAGGGCTAATTTAGTCCGAGTTAAAAATATTACATTTTGCGATCTCCAAAAGGCAATGGAAGAATTTTCACAACATTCTGGAATTCCAATCTATTGTTGGAATTCTAAAACTGGTAATAAGTGCTGTCTTCTACTGGCTTTAGTAAATGGTAAGCCTGTAATTAGGGTTTCCCACTCCAGTCAGCAACCCAGTCACATGATAACTGTACCTTCAGTGTTACAGCCGTCTGACAAAGTTTTGCTTGAAACACATAAGAATGTTTAGACAGTGATACAGACAACTGAATTCAAATTTTCGTAGGAGGTAAGTTTGATATCTGTAAGATTGTCTGCTTTAGGAATTTACTTACCAGCTAAGGTAATGACAAACCACGATATAGCTAAAATCGTGGATACGTCTGATGCGTGGATTAGAACAAGAACTGGGATAATTGAGCGCCGAATTGCTGCTCCTGAAGAAAGCACATCTACTATGGCAATAGCTGCTTCAAAGCAGGTGTTAAGCAAGCGCGGTATCCATCCACTGGAAGTAGAAATGGTTTTAGTGGCAACAATGATGCCAGATGCTCCATTTCCATCCGTTGCTTGTAAAGTACAAAATGGTATAGAAGCTTCCAATGCCTTTGCTTTTGATATATCTGCAGCCTGTTCGGGATTTGTTTATGGTCTTGAAACAGCAGCACAGTTTATTAAGGCTGGTAAAGTCCATAATGCTTTGGTTATTGGGGTAGAAGTTCTTTCGAGATGTATAGATTGGCAAGACCGTTCTACATGTATCTTGTTTGGAGATGGTGCAGGCGCTGTTTTGCTTGAGTCAGGACCAGAAAATTGTTTCTTAAGTTCTGTACTTCGTGCTGATGGTTCAGGTCAGGATCTCTTGTATATGCCTGCGGGTGGAACTGCACTTCCAGCTTCAACTCAAACTGTCGAAAATAGACAACATTTTTTGAGAATGAAAGGAGCGGAATTATTTCAAGCTGTGGTGCCAATGGTCTGCGATGCTATAATTGATACTTGCAAACAAGCAAATATTAGCATTGAAGACATTCAGTTAATTGTTCCCCATCAGGCAAATTTTCACATTATTGAAGAAGTCGCTGTGTACTTGGGAATTCCATTTGAACGTTTTATGTGCAATCTTTATAAATACGGAAATACATCTGCTGCTTCAATTCCACTTGCTTTATTTGATGCAGTTCAAGGAGGGAGAATCGTACCAGGCGATTATGTGATGATGGTTGGATTTGGGGCTGGACTGACTTGTGCAGCGAGTTTAGTGCGTTGGGACAAGTCCTTTGTTTGCTAACAAGTTGTTTATATATCAAGAATCAGATGTTTATGGAAAATAGGTTTTGTGCATCTTCTACGCAGTCTTCTATTCAAATAAAGACTGGAGTAGATATAGTCTCTATCAAAGATATACAAAACCTGGTAGATACACCCACGGGAGTCTGGCTTACAGAGAGAGAGTGGAATGATACTTTAGCTCTTGCTAATGATGCTCACAGACTTCAAAGATTAGCAGGCAAGTTTGCTTGCAAAGAAGCAATAATCAAGGTTTTGGGAAGTGGCATTAGTGAGATTGAACTGGTTGATATAGAAATTCTACACAAGAGTTCTGGAAAACCAATTATTTTTTTACAAGGAACTGCTCTTCCATTTTGGCAGCGAATTGCAGCACATCATTTAGATGTAAGCATTAGCCATGATAAAGACTGTGCAATTGCAATTGCAATTGCAATTTGTTCGGTAAATTAAAATTTTAGAAAATAAGAAGAGGACGACAAAATGGCTAAAATGGAAGCATTTGTATTCCAAAATAAGCGGTGTCAAAATCTTGTGGGAGTTATGCATCATGGGCAAGGAAATGGACTTATGGCCTGCTTGATTGTATGTCACGGTTTTGCTGGTACAAAAATTGGTGGAAGTCGGCGTTTTGTAGAATTTGCTCGCTATGTAGTAAAATACAATATATCTGTGTTTCGATTTGATTTTGCTGGTTCAGGTGATAGTGATGGTGATTTAGTAGACCTAACTTTAGATAGAGAACTAGAGGATTTAGAAGCTGCAATTAATTTAGTTACCACAATACATGATGTTGATATTGAGAGGATTGGACTAGTTGGACATTGCTTAGGTGGAGTAACTGTTATCCGAGAAAGTGCTAGAAATCCACGGATATATAAAACTGTTGCATGGGCACCATTTACTGATTTATCAGGTGCTTTACTGCGATTAATTGGGGAAGATTCATTTTCTATTTTGCAAGAAGATGATGAAGCAGAATTTCTCTACCAGGGAGAACTTATGAGATGTGGATCTGAAATTCTAAAGCAATCTTCTGAACTTAATATATTCCAGGACGTTTCTCAAGTTAAGCAGCCTTTATTAATCATTCATGGAACTGAAGATGTAACAGTTCCATTGCAAGAGGTAAAACAATTAGTGGAACAAGCACAGATGACATCAGAGAAACCACCAAAGTTACAGATAATAGAAGGAGCACATCATTCATTTCCCTTTCATCAAAAAGAACTTTTTGATCTAACAATTCAGTGGTTTAATAGCTAATACCGTTTTTAAATAAAGATGCATAGAAATAACACCGCGACTACGATACTCAATGATTAATAATACTATGAGTCATGAAGTTATGATGCTACTATATTAGCAAACAAGATTTTGATGTCACTAAAATGTCTGAATTTGAATAAGTATCAACATGGAACAAAGAGGAAACTTATGGTTATTCTAAATGACAAACGTTCTCATACAACTTCATTTGATGAATTCTGCAATGTTGTTGCACAAAGACTTAACATAGACCGAGATAAACTTAGACCTGAAGCTTCTTGGGTAGATGATGTAGGAATTTCTTCTGTAGACATTGTCAAAATTGTGATGCTAATACGTCAAAAATTTAGCATTAAGATATCTACGACCCAAGCAGGAAAAATCAAAACAATACAAGATACCTACCAATTATTATTATGAGGAATAATGTTGGCATCAAATTTCATCTGAGAATCAATAAGTAAGTCTGCAGACAAATAAATTGCGATTTTAGGTATTGCAATAACTAATGCAATACCTGAATTAAAGAAGCTGCTAATTTGGTGAATTTATCTAACCGAGAAGATGATTATTTTGTAATTAAAGTTATTATTTGAGCTATGAAACCTATCAATCAATCTCGCTACGCAATAGTTTTTCCAGGACAGGGATCTCAGTATGTTGGAATGGGGTTAGAGATAGCAAAAGAGTTTCCATCATCTAAAGAAATTTTTGAATTTGCAGAACAGTTAACTGGTTTAGATATTCGAGGTCTTACCTTCTTTGCTTCTCAAGAAGATTTGATGGAAACTTATGTTACACAACCTTGTTTATTAGCGACAAGTATAGCGATATACACTATTTTCCAAAAGGCTTTTCCTTTAATACCAGAGTTCATTTGTGGACATAGCGCTGGAGAATATGCTGCCTTAGTTGCATCTGGTGTAGTCTCGTTTTCTGATGCTATAACCTTAATTCAGGTTAGAGGAACTTTAATGTCAAAGATGCAGAAAGGTAGTATGGTAGCCTTGAAAGGAGTTACATTAAAAGAAGCAAAAGAAATATGTAGAAAGAATGTTCAGCAAGGCGGCGTGTTAGTTCCAGCTAGCTTAAACTCGCAAGAGCAAGTTGTTATTTCTGGAGATGATAATTCTGTAGAAGCAGCTATTGACTTTGCTATTGAAAATAATGTGAAAGCTGTTCCTTTACCTGTTTCCGGAGCATTTCACTCTCCTTTAATGCAAGAAGCTGCTCAACAATTTTCTCATAATATTCATAATGCTCATTTCCATAATGCTACAATCCCTGTTATCTCAAATGTTACAGCAAGACCAGCGATCGATGGTTCTGAATGGATGAGATTATTGGAGTTACAAATGACTTCTACTGTACATTGGGAACCCTCAATACGTTATATTCAAGAACAAGGAATTGAAATTTTTGTTGAGATAGGACCAGGACAAGTATTGTCTAGGTTGATTCGTCAAATTCTACCCTCTGCTTTAATTTTGAATGTAGAAGATATCAAATCCTTGCAAAGAACAATTTCTGAAATGAATAAAGTTGTCGAAGCTCAAACTGTTTGATTGCTAAAATTGTGGAGTTCTTACATCTTGCTCTAGTTGCAAGAATCCGATTTTCCTGGCGAGCGCACCTGTGCAAGTTGGTATGATTCTCTGCTAGGACAACGACGCAGACATCTCCAAAAATGTGCATCTTTATTTATCGGCAAATACCGCTTGTCTGACGCTAAATCGTAAACTTGGCGTTACTGAAAAGTCATGGCGAGCGCTAACAAACTAACAAATTAGAGATCGATAGTTAGTCTTAATTTTAAGGAAAACCCCATGGAGAAAACCTTAACGCCTCAAACGATCCACACCAAGAGCTTTAAAAGTGGCGTAGATACCATCAACAACGTGCAAAATGCCACCATGACCAACGAAGTTGTCAGCAATCTCTACTGGGACAATGACCCGTTTGCTAAAGGTATAAAGGGTACCGAAGTCCAAATCCTCGTGAATCAGGCGGATGAGGTCGTGCAATTCCAAAACAATAACGTTTTCGGTCGAACGGAAGTATTTCTTGAGGGTCGTCCCAAGGTTGTGCTAACAGAAGAAACCAACTTCGGTAACTTAATTGCAGACGCCAATCTTGCCTTCGCACGAAACATTGATACCCTTGACTTCCTTGGAGTCGTGCCAAGGTCGAACAACACCGTGTTGGTCTCGATCGTAAACGGTGGTGGTATTCGTGCTAGCATCGGCGAAGTGGGTGATTTAGGCGAGCTTTTACCACCCGAAGCAAAACCCGAAGCGGGCAAGAAAACGGGTGAGATCTCAAAACTTGATATCGTCAACGCCTTGCCCTTCAACAACGCATTGACCCTGCTGACAGTAACCCGCCAAGAACTCAAGTACGTCGTCGAGCACGGCCTTGCAGGTACCAACAAAGATGCGGCTTCCAGTCAATTTCCGCAAGTTGCTGGTTTGAGCTTTAGTTTTGACCCAAACCAGACACGAATCAAGTTCGATAGTGCCGAAAGCGGCAAGGTCATTAACAATGGCGAGCGAGTGCAGAATCTAAATATCGTTGATCGGAAGGGAGAAATTGTCGATGTTATCGTTAAGGACGGCGAGTTCCAGGGCGATCCCGACCGTGAGGTACGACTGGTGACGACCAATTACCTCGCGGACGGCGGCGATGGCTATCCTTTCCCGGCATTCGGCAAGGATGTCGTCAACGTTCAGAATGCACTCGGGCAGCTACTTTTTTTAGACCCCTTCATTAAATTTGATGAGTCGCGTGTCACAGATACAGTGACTGGTCTTATCTTTATAGACGATACGATGGTTCCTGTCTTCGATTTTAGCAACCCTAAGATGATCCAGGTTGATGTCAATGCGGGCACCTTGGTAATAGAAACCGATCTCCTGTTCTCGCCCGAAGAAGGTGTTGCATTTAAAGACGAAGGGCTACCAGGAACCGACGGTGGTGACGCTCGGATCAACGCTAAGATCGTTCCCTCCGGTGATAACTTCGAGATCGTTTCAGGAACGACCAGCATAACTTTTGAATCGTCAGTTTTCGAGCGTCTCGGCTTGATGTTGTTCGATGTGGACAATGGGGCTACACCTGCTGAAGGTTTCGAGGTGGGCTATCGTATCGTTTCCAACAAGGGAGATAACTTAATCTTTAGCTTAGAAGATGGATTTACTCCTATCAGAGGAGCAATCAAGCATATTGGCACTGCTACTTTAGAGTATCTTAGCTCAGCGACCTTTGCCCCCGCAGGAACTGAGCAAGACGCACTGGCGGAGTACCTGGTGGAGTTTTTCCGTACCGACAATGGCTCAACGACACCAACCTTCAGCAATCTTGAGACTCCGCCTGAGAAAGACACTCGAATCGTCAACTTGGCAAAGGTGAAAGATATGCCCGCTCTCACCAGAGACTCCGGCGTGTTGGTCTTTGGCACCACTGTGAACGACACCTTAAACACGGTTACCGACTTCACCTCAAGCGAAGATGCCATCGCCATCGCCGCATTGGGCGTTGGCTTCAAGGCGCTGAACATTTTTTAATATCAAGCCCGTTTAATTCGTCATCATAAAGATCTCTCCGCATCAGATGCGTCAGGTACGTTTGGGCGTTAACCTTAATGATGAGTATTCCTATCGGCTTGATATAAGTTGGTGTTTTCCAACTCAGGTCTTGCACCAGTTAGAATAATACAATTTTTGTATTTTCAAATGGCTATTTTTTCATTGTAAGGCAGATACCTGAACTACCTTTTTTGAAAATGGTTCAAAATCTGAGTGAACTAAGAATTAAGAATAAGAGAATTATGTACTACTTAAAAGATGAGCTATATCGGCTGGTTGATAGTAAGAAGCTTAATAAGTTGAAAATGGTAGCGATTGACATGGATGGTACTCTTTTAAATAACGATCATCAATTATCACCTCGTACAATTGGGTCTGTTAAAATGATCGCCGACCAGGGAATTTTTGTCCTCTTGGCGACGGCACGCGTGACAAGCGCCATAAAAAATCATATTGAAAAATTAGGAACTTCAGGAATTGTTGTTGCCCACGATGGTGCATTAGTGAAAGATATCATATCTGGTCAAGTTTATCACCACGAGACAATTCCTAAAAATTTAGTTTTGCACATTTTGGAATTACTAGAGAAAAAGAAGACCGTAGTACATTTTAACTTTGATGAAGATATTTATCTGACTGCTTATAATTTTTGTAGCGAACAACTTTCACAAGAATTAGGAATTTCTTTTAAGAATATTTCTTCTCTCAAATCTTTTGAATTTTCTCCTACTAGCATTTTGCTGATTGATGTCAAAGATGCACTTCAAGAGTTATTACTAGCAGTTTCATCCCAATTTGAAGGACAATTTGAATTTGCCATTGCTGCCTGGAAAGATAATATTTGGGGATTACAATTTGTAGCAAAAAATAATTCAAAAGGAAAAGCTGTATTGCATGTTGCAAAACATTTTGGAATAAAACCAGAAGAGATAATCAGTTTTGGTGACAACTATAACGATATGGATATGCTTCAAGAAACAGGCTTAGGGATTGCTATGGGCAATGCAGTGTCTGAACTAAAAAAAGTAGCTGATTTTGTTACTCTCTCCAACCAAGAGGATGGAGTTGCTTATGTTTTAGAAGCGTTGTTCAACTCAGAAGAATTGGCTTGAAAAACCATGTTTTTTCAAGTAATCATTAGTAGTCTAAAATCAACATAACATTCTCTTTACTAGTATTGGAAGCTAAAACAGCAGATGTGTTGAACTTTAAATTCAAGCTTTGTAACTAGAGAAAGTTGATTTTTATATACTTGCAGAATCAAGAAGCGAGCGTTTATCAACCTAAAAAATCAAGCCTAGATTCGATAAAAAAGGGATTAAATAAAATGGAAAATACAAAATTATTGGATGGTAAAATAGCTCTTGTTACTGGTGGTAGTTCTGGAATAGGTCGTGCTTCAGCACTCCTTTTTGTTCAACATGGAGCTAATGTTATAATAGCCAACCGTAGACCGGAAAAAGGAGAGAAAACCGTTTCTGAAATTCAAAAAAATGGCGGTAATGCTGTTTTTATCCAAACCGACATTAGCGACGATCTACAAGTTAAAAAACTGCTTCAAACAATTTTAAATCAATATGGAAGACTTGATTGTGCTTTCAATTGCGCCGGGTATGATGGTGAGCGCAAAGCTGTTTCCGACATGACCTTATCTGAATGGGATAGAATTCTTGAAATCAATTTGAGGGGAACTTTCCTCCTTTTAAAGTATGAAATTGAGGCGATGCTGAAAAATGGTGGAGGAACCATCGTCAATATGGGATCTATTTCAGGTAGAATAGGACGTCTAGGACGAGCAGCCTACAATTCCAGTCGAGCAGCTATCATGAACCTAACGAAGACTGCTGCAATCGAGTATATTCGGAAAGGAATAAGAATAAATGCTGTTGGACCAGGTGCAACCAGAACCGATATTTTTTCAAATATGACGGATGGGTTGGAACCATCGAAAGTCAGAAAGTATGAATCTCTCTATCCTATCAGTCGCATTTGTGAACCGTCTGAAGTAGCTGAGGCTGTGCTATGGCTCCTTTCAGAAAAATCGTCCTTTGTTGTGGGACATACGCTGATGGTTGACGGTGGTTTTTCGGCTACAGTAGCTAGTTAAACGGGTTGTAGACTTTAAGAGGAAACTCTTCACAGGGAACCCCCATGCCCAAGGTAGGGGGATTTACCCTCGTAATCTCATTCCAAGCTATGGCAAAAATTCGCTGTTTTTTCACATTGCCACAAAGTTTACTCTCATACTTAGCGCTAGCAAGATGAATTTTTTTTAAGCGCGTTAAATTTGAACTCATACCTTTGTTGAAGCATATCTTTATAATGCAGATATACCAAAGAAACCTCGGCATTAGAACTTGTGATTATGATTTGATGCCAAGTGCCATACTACTCCTCACGTATAAAGCTTATGATTAAGTTATCTTTAGCAAATATATGATTCACAAATTTAGCAATTAATTCAGTAAAGGTACAGTTATTTCCGCTCGATTCCTTAAACCCAAAACAATTCAATAATAAGGAGAATTATGAATTTTACTAAAAGACAACTCAACGCTCTCGAAAAGGTATTCTTTAAAATCGATCTTTCTTCTCCTTTCAATGTATTAATAAATATTCAATTAATTGGTGATATAAAAAGAGAATTTATCGAGGAAGCACTATCTCGACTACAAAGAACTAGTTCTTATTTAAGATGTTTTATTTTAGAGGGAGAGAACCCGGAATTTATATATATTGATAAGCCAATCCTCCTTGAGGAAATAGAGTACAATAACAACCAAGAGAGAATTGAATTAATACAAAAAGAAGTAAATACCCGTTCAGTATACAATACTCACCCGTTAGCAAAGTTAATTGTTTTGAGGAATGGAAGCAACATCAATCTCATACTGAAAATATCTCATATCATTTCCGATGGGATTTCTGTATACAATGCTGCAATGAAATTGCTATCTTACGTTAAAGATATCGAAAATGGTCTTCCCAGTATTTCATATGAAGTTAACGAAATTTATCCTGATTTAAAGCTCTTTCCTGACTGGGATTGTCATAAAATTACAGAACTAGAGCGGATTAAAGAATTAGAAAATATGGACAACTATGTCTGTGACATAAACAATCGATTTACTCATATTATAGAAAGAGATTTGAGTGTCGAAGAATCATATCAAGTATTCTCATTTTGTAAGCAAAATAAAATTTCAGTAAATTCTTTTCTCATGGCTTGCTTAGTCAAACCAATGGCAGAAAAGATCGAGGCTGAAGGATATAATTCAGCAATACTTAAAACGAGTTCCGGGCTCAACCTTAGAAAATCCTATAATTATGATGTAGAGGATCGAGTTCTTGGATTTTGGTCTGGGTTTGGTTATCTTTTCTATAATATAGAGCATGGCATCGATATTATTGATTTCTCAAGAAGATATCAAGCAGATTTAAAATCTTATTTGGCTAATAATTCATCATTTTACTATCTAAAGACAGTGGTGGATAACTATCTTGACAAGAGCGTGCAAGAAATTTCTTCCGATTACAACAAGAAAATACCTTATGTGCTGCTAACAAACATTGGAAAATTAAACATTGGTCGAAATTATACAGATAGATTTGCAATTAAGAAAATCAATCTTATGACTCCAATGCACCGAAATTGGATCAACGATCTAGGCTTTGGGATATGTGCATCAACAACAAATGATAAGCTAAATTTGATTTTTAATTATATGAGTCCCGCATGGAAGCAGAAAAATGCCCAAACATTTGCTGATTCCATATTGGCTCTCATAAAGAATCCCAGTTAGCGAGGCAAAAATAAGGATACTCCGCAGTGGCTGTACTTACCACAAAGCGCAGATCTCCACCTCACAAAACACAGTTTCCTCAAAATTCCACCTCTTCTCGCTCTTGTCCCGTAGTTCCAGCGTTATCCAAACCTTTTGCCACCCAACACATGGTTTCAATATACCTAGCAAATTGTTCCACAGTCGGTGCTTCAAACAAATTACGTACAGGCATATCTATTTTAAAAGCGTCTCGTATTCGCGAAACCAACTGAGTTGCTAATAAAGAATGCCCGCCCAATTCAAAGAAATTATCGCGGACGCCTACTTGCTCTCTTCCCAAAACTTTAGCCCAAATTTCCACAAGCAACTCTTCAACCTGCGTCCTTGGTGCTATATACTCTTCGCGATCGCAACTAAGTGTATCTGGTGTAGGTAAAGCATGGCGATCCACTTTTCCATTAGGTGTTAGCGGTATCGATTCCAATACCATATAAACTTTCGGCACCATGTATTCTGGTAACTTTTCTGATAAAAATTGGCGAAGTAGGGACACAAGCCTTTGCATTTCTTGCGTTGGTATCTGTTCCTGGTTGAGAATAATGTAAGCTACCAATTGCTTATCACCAGGTATATCCTCACTCACAACAACTACTGTTTCTCGGATTGCTGGATGTTGGTTCAGCACTGCTTCAATCTCTGCCAACTCAATACGGAAGCCGCGAATCTTAACTTGATTGTCAATGCGACCTAAAAATTCAATATTCTCCTAGGGGAATTTGTACAAAAGGTGCGGGAATTACTTCGGTTTCAATAGCTGTGGATTGGACATCCTGCCCATTCTCCTCTACCAATTGACAAGGTACCTGCCCTAAATTTGCCAAAAGTTTGTCATCCCATTCTTCTGGGTGGTTGGGATCGCAATTGCTGATAGAACCCTTAACAACTTCAATGGGCGGGAGTAAGGCGTGGATGGCACGCGCCATAACAGATTTTGCCGTACCGCGACGACCTGCGATCGCAACACCTCCCAAACCCGGATCGACTGCTGCTAACAGTAGAGCTATCTTGATTGCTTCTTGACCGACGACGGCTGCCAGGGGAAAGGCTGTGCTAAAGGAGGTAATGGTAGGCGCAGGCATAATTTAAATAAAAGTTAGTCTAGGTTTTTAGCATACCAAAATGACTGTTTCTTAACTATGGTAGACAGCAAAAAGATGCCTGGTAAGGCTAGCTCAGTTTGCCCGCTGCCAAACACGTTGAATTTCCGCTTGAACCTGGGCTTTAGGAACTGGGACTGCTTTTACCGATGGATTCACTTCCACTCCGGGTATATTCTGATTCCAAGGGCTGCCCGCAACTTGTTGGAGATTAATTCCGCGAGTTGCAGGACGGAAACCGTACTCTATAAATACCTTTTGTTGTTCGGTTTCTTTGATGAAAGAAATGAAACTTTTAGCAGCATTGGCAGTTGCTGAATCTACTTCTTGACGAAGAACTGCTGCAGTTGCAACGGTTTCAATGGTGGGGTCAAGGTAGTATATTTGATAGGGTTTGCCTGCACTTTTACCAGATTCTTGCCATCGGGATAAAGCAATACTTTCATATACCGTTGCCACATCGGCATCATTGGGTCCGCGAGTAATAAACTCTTGTAAGAGAATATCTGTAGAACGGGGCGGTTGATAGACTGAACGCTTGATTGTCCCAAATAGAGAAGTCACCGTAGGATTGCTGAAATTAGCACTATTAGGGTTATCACCACCAAGTTTTGAAAGCGACCACAAACCAAGAGTGGCTTGACCGCTATTGGAACGGGCTGGGTCGGTCATGACAAAATCAAAGCTACCCCAATCCTTCTGACCGCCGATTGCTTGCCAGTTAGAAGCTTGCATAGCTTGTTCTACCCGTTGCCAAGAAAAGCGACCGTTAGGGAAAAGAATCTTTCCTCGTTCTGACCAAGCAATACCGACGAGGAGAGTTTTAGCAACTGGCTGTGGTGATTCTAAAAAGGGATCGCTGTTATTTTGTGCTGTATAGCGTTGGCGTAATTCATCTAGAAATTCAGAGGAAGCTGGAATCAAGACTGTTGGCTTTTGCTCATTTTTTCCATCGATATAGTTGTTGACAATATCTTGAGAGCCTTGAAATTTGAGTTCTATTTTAATATTAGGATTTTTTTGCTGAAACCGGGTGGCTAACTTTTGTAATGGGGCTTGCAATTCCGTACCACTAATAATCACAACTGTTTGTTGTAATCCCGGTATTGGTGCATAAGCTAAACCGAGTGATGCGAGAGTTATTGCCAGAGAAGTCATTACTTGTTTGGAACGAAATGTAAATTGAGCCATAGATATAAATTTTTTCAATTAGTTTTTTACTAAAATTTCGCTATTTTCTAAACAACTATTGAATTCCGCACTTAAAAAACGCAATTCATTGACTTCTTCAAAGTTACTGAGATTAGAAGCACGCAACTTATTTTGTAATTGTTGCAACACCCCAGCCGTCTCTTGAATTAACGTGTATAGATTGACAATTTGCGCTTGTCGAGTGTCTTGCCCTGCTTTTGCTAGCTGGATATTCCGTTCTAAACTCTCAGCTAATTTCTTTAAGTTTTGGCGTGCAATTCCGGAACTAGAGTGCATTTTAGTTTGCACTTCTTGTAATTGCTTTTGTAGTTCTACCGGAGATAGTAAAGAATGGTTGCCTTGGATACGTTCTGCTAATTGGTTAATTTGTGTAGGTAAATGAATTGCGCGATCGCAAGCTTCTTCAACAACGACTAATAATTCTAATTTCAAACTATCATCCGTCAAAAGATGCCGTGCTTCTTGACGTAAATCTCCCGATTTTTCTGCCAAATTTTTAGCAGTAGAATGCAGGGTTTTTAATTCCTTTTGTAACTCTTGTTGTGCGATTTTTTCTTCGTCTGGCTCTCGCGATTTTAAGAAAGCTGCTCCTGCTGTTGCTACTAAAGCAGCAGTAGGTAATATAACAACATTAGGTAATTTAGCAAAACGGACACCAACAACAAGAACGACTCCACCAACTAATACACTTAATGGGTAGAAAAAAGGATTTGCTAATTTGATCATTACATTTCCCTCATGGTATTAATAATCTTTGAGTACATATAGCAGTTTTATTGGAGTTTTAAAAAATAGAACCGCCAAGACGAGCCATTGCTCGAATAGGGTTCCCCGGCTTATTCGCGTAGCGTCTCCCCAAGGAGAAGCACCTGGCGTTGTCGAGAGTGCTAAGAAAAGAGAGAAAGGAAAATTTTACAAATGATTTAGAATTGCCATATAAATCCAAAGAAATGGAATTAATTCTTTGATACAAGTAAATAACAATACCGTTTCTACATGAAGATACATAGAAAGAACCCCACCGCCTGCGGCACCTCCCCTTATTAAGGGGAGGTTCGGAGGGGTAAAAATAATGTCCAGCTTCATTGAGAACTGCTAAAATAACAAATGAATAAGGACAAATGACAAATGACAGTTCCAAAAATTTCATTAAAACTCCACCTGTAAATCTGACATCAACGTAGAAATTGTTGCTGGATCTCCCTTACGATAGTAACCCCCATTAACCTGAGCGATTTTTTCCAATGCTTCTGAATTAAATTCTCCTTCTTTGCCATAACCAACAGTAAAAAAGGCAATTCTTTGGTCGCTGTTAAAGTTACTTTTTCCCAGTTCTTGCTGTAGTTTATCTAGGTTAATTGAAGACTCAGAATCTTCGCCATCTGTCAAGATGACAACTGCATTAATCGCATCTTTACGAAGATTGTTTCTTAACCAATTGCGTGCATAGAGGGCAGAATCATAAAGTTTAGTCCCACCGTCTACCTGCAAGCTACTAATGAATTGCATTCCTCGTTCTTTGCCTTGAGGAGTCCCGTCTACAACGATGGGAGTCCGAATTGCAGAATCAAAATCAATGAGGGCAATTTTTTCTTTTGGACCGAGACTTTCAATGTATTGTCGCAGGGTATTTTGCACAGCTGGTAACTTATTACCTTGCATAGAACCGGAAGAGTCCACCACTACGACAACCTGTGAGGGTTTTTTGGCAAATTCTTGCCAAGATTTGAGCATACTAGCAACCACTTCTGGTTGTGGGGGACGCAAGGAATCATATATAACATTTGGGTCAACGCCATACTCAGGAGTAAATTTTGCTCCCAACTCCACTCCTGGAACCCCCGGTCTTAAACCCAGTTCTGTTGCAATTTTCTGTGCTGGGAGAGATTGCAAATAAGCAATAACTTTTTCCGCAGCTGCTTTTTCATCTGCACTCACCCAAGGTGCATTGGGTATGATAGCCCGCATATTAGAGGTAAAGGTTGCTTTTGGATAAATAGCTTTATAACGGGTTTGACCTGGTTGTAGACTTGAGTTTGCTTTAATAACCGATGATTCGTAAACAGAAGCGACGGAAGCCCAAAAAGAACCATTTTTGACCATATCAGACGCTAAAGCATCTGTAGAAACACCGTAGCGAGTCACTTTGGCTTGAATATTTTGGATTTGGGTTTGGAATTTCCGGACATCTGTCGGTGTCAGTTGTTCGGGGCGCTTCCCAGAGACAGACACAAACTGCGAGACAAGTGTTTGCAAGCCTGAATTTGAGCGAGTGGGCGCAGATTGAACAAAGTAAATGGGTAGTATGGGGCTACTTGCATCAAGTTCTTTGTGAGTTTTTGCCTTGACTAATACTTTGTATACATCCTCTTGCTTTTGCAACCCAGTAGCCACATCCGCAGGAACCATAAACACCATTGGGCTATTTGCCAGTAACGGCGCATCAGTAATTTGAGGAATGTAGTTTTGTCCGGGGAATATTTGATTGTACTGGTAGATTAATTGAGAGTGGTAAATTTCTCCATCTAAAGAAACTAAAGTAGGAAACTTTGGTGAGTCAGCTTGCAAGCTTCCAGATTGAAGTTGCTTGGCTTGATTAACTAGGGTTGTGACGACATCACCACTTCCCATTGCCTGACAACTTAAGTAGAAAGCTTTACCATCATTCAGTTTGGGTTTTGTTTGATTGAATTGTTCGGCTGCTTGATTGCAAAATTGTTGTAAAGCGCTACCGACTAAAAACTTGACTTCAAAACCTTCTCTCGGGGGAGAAGTTACTCCAGATGTGCAACCTCCAAGAAGTAAGATACCTGTAATCGCACTGGTATAAAATTTCCTCTTCATAACCTAACTTTATAACTTGGTTGTTGTGGAAGGGATGGTTATATAGTTCCCTGAAAAAGGTTTTAAATAGCCGTTTTCAGCGTAAATTTGTTGATTTATTGATAACCCCTGATAAATCTAGCTTTTGAGTTGTGTGAGTCTAAAAATTGCATACAGGGCTTAGCTAGTGGTTTATCTACTACTTAATCAGGCTTGTTGTCAGAATTTATGAAAATTCGCTGATTTGTTTTTGTGAAAAAGCGATATATCGAGTCTCTACATCAACTACATAGATACCCCTAAAGTGAGTGGAGTGGCTTCCTCAATTTCACCTAGGGAGTTTTACCCAATTTCAGTAATCTTTCTATTGTTATGGCAAACAAACAGTTAGTACCTTGTATATAGATGAACATCTTAGTCACCGCTGGCAATAAAAAAACTAACCGCCCATTAATTATCTGGAAGTTTGCTGCAACTAACTCAAGCAGATCGTAATGAAAAATTTTTCACTCCTTATCTTAATTAGCTCGGCTATTTTGTCTTTAGTTTCTGTAAGCTGTACTCCAATAGCAAAAGAGTCAAAACCTGTAAAGTTAACGATATATGCTGGCATGACTTTGAGATATGCCCTTATAGATATTCATAAAATTTATAATTTAGAAAAGCCGAATGTTACTATTACTTATAAATTTGCACCTTCTGGAATCCTTAAAAAGGCAATTGAACGGGGAGATAGGGTTGATATTTTCATGCCTGTTAACCTTCAAGATATGGAAGATTTACAATCCAAAGAATTTTTGCTGACAGAAACTCGTCAGAATCTGCTTAAAAATAGAATGGTATTGATTGCACCAAAGAATACCAAAGGTATATCTAACTTTAAAGACTTGACGAGGGAGCAAGTTAAAAAAGTTGCTTTAGGTAACGTTAAGAATACGGCATCTGGTAAATACGCTTGGGAAATTTTAACAGATTTGGGAGTTTTAGAACGGATAAAATCAAAGCTTATTTTTACATCAAATAGTTATGAAGTAGTAAGTTTTGTAGAAAATGGAAAGACAGATGCAGGTATTAGCTATGCAACCGATGCTATTTTATCGAATCGAATAAAGATTGTGGAACTTGCTCCAGAAGAGTCTCATAAGCCAATTGTCTATCCCGTTGCTGTACTTAAATCTAGCTCAAATATTCCTGAAGCTAAAGAATTTATCCAATTTCTTCGAGGCGCTCGCGCTGAAGCTGTGTTCCTGAAGTACCGATTTACTATTAATTCTAATACT
Organism: Scytonema sp. NUACC21; assembly: GCF_054684315.1. Taxonomy (NCBI): domain Bacteria; kingdom Bacillati; phylum Cyanobacteriota; class Cyanophyceae; order Nostocales; family Scytonemataceae; genus Scytonema; species Scytonema sp. NUACC21. Next base: position 94,273 of record NZ_BAAFZH010000099.1, read on the forward strand.
TCCAAAGTAACAATGAATTGAAATTTACAGGTAATAATGTATTCAAAAATTATATGACATAATTATGAAACCCAATCTTGCCGTCTCCTTACTAAGTGCGATCGCTATCCTGTCTCTGGCTTTGTTTGGTTGTGGGAAACAAGAGATCGTAAAAATTGGCTTAACTGTATCAGCAGGTCAAAGTTTAAAACCAGCGATGATGGAAATCCAAGAACTTTACAGTCAGCAAAAGCCATTTGTCACCATTACCTATAACTTTGGCAGTGGTGGTTCTTTGAAGAAGGCAATAGAACAGGGAAAAAACGTTGATATTTTCTTGACCGGAGGAGCAGATTTTTTGAATGACTTGCAATCCCAAAATTTTCTACTTACAAATACTTATAAAAAGTTATTAACTAACAAAATCGTGTTAATTACACAAAAGAAAACCAGAGGCATATCTAACTTTAATAACTTGTCTGGAAAACAAGTCAAGACAGTCGCTTTAAGTGATTTTAAGACTGGCGCATCTGGCAGGTATGCTAGAGAAGTTTTAACCTCTTTGAAGATTTTAGACAAAGTAAAACCCAAATTAGTTTTTACTAAAACTAGTACTGAAGTGCCAAGTTTATTAGAAGAGGGAAAGGTAGATGCAGGGATTGTGTATGCAACAGATGCTATCGGAGAAAATCAGATTAAGATTGTGGCGATCGCGCCTGAAAACTCTCACTCTCCAATTAACTACAATGTAGCGGTGCTTAAAACTAGCCCACATATTCCTGAAGCTCAAGAGTTTATCCAATTTCTTCAAAGCGAGCAAGCCAGTGCTGTGTTCGTTAAATATGGATTTGCGATCGCAGACAATGACCGGGGTAGAAAGTAACTTACATCTTATTACTATTGTTTTATTTATTCATCATATTTTATGTCTATTAGGCAAGAGTTTGCTTTGATATCCGTGTTTAATAATCAAACCCTAACTTTACCTGAATTAGGTTTAAAACGTCTGTTTAGTCGATTGGGTATTCGGCAAAAGATTGCCTATGGATATGCCCTTGCTATTGGAATTGCTGTCCTAGGTGCCACTACTGGAAAAATCTTAGAGAATCATTATCAAGAAAAAGCTAAAAAACAACTAACTGAGTCTCAGGAAATTACATTACTCCTGAATAATTTACAAGCCTCTACATTACAAGCTCACACACAAACACCAAAACTAATTTATTTTATTACAGAACCAATTCGGTTGGAACTTGAATATTCTCGATTTTTGGAGTATATTGGAGTAATTAATCGCTTACTCTATCAAACAAAAAATTACTTAGACACTTCTGATATATCAAATCAAAATTCTTTGAATAATCAGCAAAAATTTCAAAATATAAAAATTTCAATTCAAACTTATATTAATTATATTAAAGAATACTCCCAAAGACTAGAGACATTAAAAACAAATTCTGAATCATTTGCTTTGAAACCAATAACAGTTGATTCAAAATCTTTATTAAGGATAAATAATCAAGGCAACAAAATTGATTTAGAAATAAATAAAATTTCACAAGAAATGTCTTTGCTTATTGCCGAAATCCAAAACAAAGAAGCAAAAAAAGCACTTCAAGCCTTAGATAAAGCCAAAGAAATGGGAACTCTTATCCTGGTTGTTAGCTTAATGTTAGCCGTGGGTTTCTCAGCCATATTAGCAATATACACAAGTTGGCTCATTGCCTCTCCTATTGAAGCAACCACCAAAATTGCTCAGCAAGTTACAAAAGAGTCAAATTTTACTCTCTTTGCACCTGTAACAACGGAGGATGAAGTTGGACAACTCACCTCCTCTCTGAATCAACTAATTCAAAGAGTTGCTGAATATACTACAGAATTAAACCTTGCTCAAAGCCAGTTAATTCAAACAGAAAAAATGTCTAGTCTTGGGCAGATGGTAGCTGGTATTGCTCATGAAATCAATAACCCAATCAACTTTATCTATGGCAACATTGAGCATACTAAGAACTATGTTCAAGATTTGTTAGAATTAATACGCCTTTATCAACAAAAGTATCCTCAAGCTGAGACGGAAATTGAAGAACGAATTGAGGAAATAGAACTGGAATTTATCAATTCTGATTTGCCCAAAACACTAGGTTCTATGAAAATGGGTGCTGACCGCATCCGCCAACTGGTATTATCTTTGAGAAACTTTTCCCGTCTTGACGAAGCAGAGGTAAAATATGTCGATTTACATGAAGGAATTGACAATACACTATTAATTCTCAATAATCGCCTCAAAGACAAAATTTTAGTTATCAAGAAATATGATAATTTGCCCTTAGTAGAATGCTACCCCGCACAGCTAAATCAAGTATTTATGAATCTCCTTAGTAATGCAATTGATGCTCTACTTAGTACTTGCGAACAATTGAATAAACAAATTGTAATTCAAACAAAAACAGTTTCTCCCAATTTGATTGAAGTAGGAATTCGAGATAATGGTATAGGGATTCCATTGATGATTCAAAACAAAATATTCGATCCTTTTTTTACCACAAAACCAGTAGGTTCTGGCACTGGTTTGGGACTTTCTATTTGTTATCAGATTATTGAAAAGCATCATGGCAAGATTTCTGTTAGTTCTCAGCCCAATCAAGGAACAGAATTTGTAGTCTTACTTCCAGCAAAACAGATGGAATCTTCTTGATAAGATTTTGAGTATCAATAGCTTCATTAATTATTTTTTTAATAGTATTGAAATTTTCAACGCTTGTCTTCCCCAAACTTTGAATGTTAACAATAGAAAGGCGATATTTCAATGCACACAAATTAAGTTATATCTGAATGTTTAATAACCTTAAAATAGTAAATATAGCAGGTTTCAATGTCAAATTTTCTTTTTTAAACAAAGTTAATAAATATATTTTGCCATAAGCAGATGGTGATAGTTGGTGACTCACTTCAACAGCTTAAAGAATAGTGCGATCGCTCAAACTTTATTATTTTTTCAGTAGTTCTCCTGCCTCATATTTTGTACCATCGTCTTATTGCAAAAATCAAAGCCCAAAAAGCTTATTGTTTCGTATGGTTGGCACTACCCACCAGCCCTCCCACAAAGAAGGTGCAAGATGTCAGCTGTGACTATCATAAAAACTAAAAAGTTAAGAATAAGTTGTAGAATTAGTTTCTTGAATTATCTGAGATTATGAAGAGGATGAACCCAGGCGCATTTAAAGATTAATTTTGTTTTTCTAACTCTTCCATCGACAAAAGAATCGGCGCTCGTTTCTTACTTGCGCTCGTTGGAAGGATTTTAGGAATTTTCGTGAAGATATTGGGAGTGGCTAGAAACGTGGGATGACATTAGTTTTATTAAATAAAAGCCAACCTTACTCCAAAGACAATTGCAAATGGCTAACCAAATCCGAGTTTTACTAAAAATGTGAAGCGCCGACACAATCACAAGGTAAAACGTTTGTGTAGATAAATTTGTGGAGCACGTTAGATTAAATCACTCAAGGGGTAGAGCGGAGCTATCTGCAGAAAATCTGCAGATAAAGTCTATTTTACAGGTTATCTCCATCCTTAAGTAAAGGCAGAGCAATTGGGCTTATCGCGGCGGAACCCACCCATCAAAACTTAATACCGCTATAAAGAGCGTTTTTTATTATATGGTACAATAGTACCATATAATTCGGGTTATTAATCCGGATCTGTTAGACCAAGCCAGAGTGGTAAAATCAGGAATTAATGCGGCATCAGGACTTGACGTACTTTAGCGACGAATTTAGTAACAAGTTGACCATTGACATTGATGGTCCATATTTTCCATTAGAAAAATTTCAAAAAGCTATAGAAAATTTTCAAACAATATTATCCGAGCTAGACAGGAAGATCTCTAGGACGGGCAATCCGGGTATTGAATGGTCTATTTCATCCATCACGAGCGGAAGCATTCATTTGACGGCAGAAGCTAACTTGATAAATGATGACGTTGAGCGCAATCGACCTTCTCAGGTTATTTCTACGTTTGTGAGGGGTTTAGAAATTCTTCAAGAAAGACCCGAACGTCCCGTGTTATTTACTAACAAAGCTTTATTGAGCGCTAGGGCGTTTAGTGAAATGCTAGATCCCGATAATTTTGCTGAAATCGAATTTAGGACTGCTCGCAAGCGAATTCAAATCACAACTAGCATCTCCTCTCATGTCGATGAGATTATTCAGGACTTTCACGCTGCCTATGGTTCCATTGAGGGACAGTTAGTTTCCATCAGTCTAGCCAACAAGCAATCTTTAGGGATTCGCGATTTCCTAGATAATAAGATTGTTAAATGCTACTTCCCAGACAGTCTTTTTGAAACAGCAAGAAACGCTTTGGGCAAAAGAGTATACGTTTTTGGTATCATTCGGCAACGAACACATGGATCGAAGGTCAACATCAAAGTTTCAGAACTGAAGGTATTGCCGGACTCCAGCGAGATACCTAGCTTGATGGACATTTTCCGAAACATGAGGGGTGAAAGTTGACCAAGGAACGTTAGCGTAGCTTGCCGACAGGGATACGGTTGTTCGCCCTCCAACGTGCATTGCACCCAACCGAGAACCGCTATAAGTCATTAGACATCGTTCAATCAGTTATTTTTTGGGTTTCGGGCAACTGTCATTTGGCAAATATTTCAATATACAATTGTTATTTTAAGTTGGGTTTCGTTCCTCAACCCAACCTACGATTATTTTGTTATAGGGATTGTATTTCGGAATCAGCGCATGGGAATAAATTCAGCTTGCTCGATTAGCTTTTGACCTTCATGAGTTAATAATAAATTTGCGTATGTTTCTCCTGCTTGTTCATCTACTTGACCGTTTTGTTTAATAATGACAAATAGACGTCGGGTAAGAGGATATTCGCTGTTTTGTAAGACTTCGATGTTAAGTTTATTTTGTTTTCTCTGGCACTTATCTCCTAATTGAGAACTGGCTTGTTCTGGAGAAATAAAAGCGCTTCCTCTATGACGGCTTATTGGTAAAGTTTTTACAGTACATTGTTTGATAATTTCAGAAGCTGAAGCATAATAAATACCTCCTTCTTCTGGAAAATCACCAATTTTCTTTAGGGCTTGAGTGGTAGTTGGAATAAAGACAATATTGTTTCCAAAGACTTGGTTTTCTAGCAAGTTTTCTTTAAAAAATTCAGTTGTACCACTATTTATGGGGCGAGAGTAGGGTGTTATTTTTAAATTTGGTCCGCCTATCTGGCTCCAGTTAGTTATCTTACTTGTATAAATCCCTTTTAGCTGTTCTACAGTTAAACCTTCTATTTTTAAACTGGGGTGAACTGCGATCGCAATGGCGTCAATTGCCACAGGAACCTGTTTGAGTTTTACACCCCTAGCGGCTGCCAGTTCATATTCTTTATCCAGAATCGGTCTGGAAGACTGAGAAAAGGAAATTTGACCATCTAATAACATCTTGATACCAGTTCCCGAGCCGGGTGGTGAAGTAGGATGTTGAGTATAAGTCAAGTTGAATTCTGGCAATTCCTGTTCAATTTTCTTATCTACCAAACCACGAATCGGTGCCCAAGTTGTACTTCCGCCATATAGCCAAGTTCCAGTTGCAGGGGTGATGGATTTGATGGTGGTTTGTTCGCGCTGCTGTGCTGATTCGGATCGCTGGTTGATGAAGATGGTAGCAGGTATGGCGAAGGTACAACCAAGACACAATCCCAAGGTACCGGCGAATAAAGTTGCCTTGTGACTTTTGAATTTTGGATTTGCCTGATAAGATTTGCCAGAAGTTAGCTGTTGCTGTGAAATTTTGGGTGTAGGCAAATTCCCGCTTAGCCCTTGCCAAGTCAGCGGTTCCACATTAGAAGCAATGCAAATTGTGGGTAACCAAACTGCGCCAGGGTAACGCGATTTGAAGTGTTCCAAACGTTTGCGAGCTTTTAATACCGAAGCAAATAAAGATTTGTTGCGAGTAAACTCTTGGAAAAAGTTTTTTAAAAACTCTACAGCTACGGGATCGGGTACGGGTTCCCGCATCACAACGCTTTGTGGCAAGTGTAACTCAGCAAGTTGGTTGGCTAAACCCAAACCATCGCAGGAGTTGAAAATTGCCAGTTGCAATCCTTTTGCGATCGCTTCTTTTAATGCTTCCTTAAATTCATCAATACTTAAACTTTCACTGTCATTAACTTCTATCCAACCAATTTGCCCATCTTTTTGACTTCCACTATGCCCGGTAAAAATGAAGATGTGATAGCCCTGTTCGTCCCAAAGGGCTTCACACAAATTTCTCAGATTTGGCTGCATCAAACACACCACTTCTGCACCAAGTTCCTCCAAGCGACGAACCACTTCTATATCATCCTTGGTATTAATACCGTCACTTCTTCCTACAGCCACCAAGATTCTGACTTTAGGACTGTTAGGATGGCTAATGATGTGTTTGCGATCTGTTGTTTTGGGTGTACTTAGGGCAATTTCTGCTTGGGGATAGTGCTGTTCAAATAAATCCCACTCTTGCCAAGGCAAACGGCGCAAGTTAATATCTTTAGCATCAAGAATAACCCGGATTTCTTCACCGGAAGAATGCAATTGTTGGGCGATCGCAATCAAGCCATCCCGAATCGGCTGCCATTTGCTATCTCCAGAATTCAACCACTCATTCAGGTTGGTTTTCAGTGCTTTGGCGTGTTCCAAGTTAGAATGAACCGTGACACTTTTTGGTGTTAAACGCAAACCTGGTGCGGGAGCGATGTAAGAACGTACATCTTCAATTTGACGGTACGCTAATTGCCATTGCATGAAAGATGTTTCTAATTCTGGTGGGAGTGGCAAAAGAAAACCCTCAGTTTCATACTCCCGATTTGTCGCCGTAAGAATAACGAGAAATCCTTCTTCCGATGTTCGCCTAATTTTTAGCTTAACAATCCCCATACAGTGTATCCTGTGGTTTTATCCTCAGACAACAAACTTTTCAGTTAAACTCGTCCCTTCTAATACCACTTTGACACTAAATACTTCATTTGGTTGGCAACTAAATTCTAGTTCCATCCAACTGTCAGTTTTTCCAGCTTGTGCTTCCATGCAAGCAGTGCCTGCTTCATCAAATAGAATAAGAAGCAAATTTTCTGGTAAGGAAATTCCATTGTTACCTGCATAAAGCCGCAAGCGAATGTTAACTGATTCTGTTAATGCCGGCATGACTTGGATAACAAGTATTAATGGCTGACCAGCTAAATGAATCTCCTTTGCCCGACTAACAGAGTCTGTTACGTTAGCAATATTTCTAAAATTACCTGCTAGCACCAATCCTGTTGGTTGCCAGTCTTGGCTAAAGATTCCCTCAAGCCATTGACGGAGGTTGACCAAAAGCTGTTCCGACTTAGGGTCTCGTTTGTTAACTTGTTTGTAGTGAATAGTTTCGATGAGATGATCTAGCGGTTGCAGTTGTGTCAGTGGGAATTTTTGGAGGGGTACATATGATGTGACAGCGCGAGCAAATCCCAATATATGTACCGAGTCTAACTGTCTATTAAACTGAACTGCCACATAACCAATTCTGTCTTGATTTGCCTCTAAAGGGAGTTCAAAGGAAACTTCACCAGGCAGCACCGGACGGCACTCCAATTTACCAATATTTGGTACAACCAAATCAGCCACATCAAAAAGTGCTCGTAACCCTGGTTGCCAACTGTCACCGCAGGTTAAGTTTGTTTCAACCATCAGCCATTTGAGATAACTGTGAACAGCGCATACAGCTAAGGTATTGAGGTATACTTGTTTACCTTTTTGGGGTGTAGCTTGTTCGGCTGCAAATATTTCTGCCCAACGATGAGCATCTTTACCGAGAGGAACACTAATAGGTTGGGGTTGTGTGCTAGTCATGGTTCGTATCCGCAATTTCGTCCAAGATCTTCTAGTAGAGGAAGGCACTTGTGCTTCCAATGTGAATAAAGGGTTTGGTTATTGATGTCAAGCTCTCTGGCAATGTCAGCAATCTTTTCGGGAGGTTCTTGCAAAAGTAAGCGCTGTGCCAATAGCTGACAATGGCAATTTGGATGTTTTCGCGGATGACACGCACTTAGATTTCCCTGAGTATCTTGTATAATTGCTTGCTTTACTCGTTGACCCAGACGTTGGCGTTCTCCTTCTTGTAGTTGAAGAATTTTAATATCTAATAAATCTAAAGAAAGGTTTGTCAACTTGGAATCTGGTAGGAGATCGAGCAGCGTGATTTCGTCTCCATCGCTATTCCGTATTGGTCTATCTAAACTTGTAACATTTTGATTGTCCTTCCCATACAAATCTACAATTCGCCACTTCAGATAACCATTGACCCAAATTACCAGGCTTTGTTGCAGCGAAGGGTGACGCGGTTGAAAATCACAAATACTGCGGCAGACCCATTGCCAAGTATCATTTAATGCTTGAGGATAGTCTTGGTGGGTAGACTTATAGATACCAGGTAGTTGCTGTAGTTGTACCAGTAGCCGATTCAGAGCTTTTTGCCGTTCCACAGTTAAGTCTGCATGACGGCGAACCTCATTAATGAGATTTTGCAGTTGTTCATCCACAGCAATTTTTCCCCTCAACTGCCGTGCTTGTTGTGCGTATAATTCCGCAATACAAGCACTTGAACAGCTTGAGTTTAACTGATTTTCAAGAGATCTGGTGGTTATCATTCAAATCAAACGTATTAATTCAACTCTGTTGGAGACGTTACGTGTAACGTCTTTGCGTTCTGTATTGCGGTCATATATATATTTTGATACTCCTTGACTCCCGGAATATTACTTAACAACGTAGACGTAGGGTGGGCACTGCCTACCAACAGCCTTATTTTCAAGAGATGTGGTGGCGAACGTTGAAATTGAACACAGGATTCAACTCTGGTCAAGACCTTACACGTAACGTCTTTACATTATGTATTGCAGCTATATGTATTCTTGGTACAAATGCACTAAACATGGTTTAGCAGCGATATTCCTCCTTTACAGGGTTTCTATAGTTTTATCTACCCTCATCAAACTTTTTATGAAACGAAATCCGTTGATATGAAAAATAAGTTTAATGACCCTATTGACAAAAAATATAACTTGCCATAGGGTAAAAAATACAGCTAAATAAGCATCACCACTAAAACGCAAGATGTTGGTTTTGTTTGGTCTCAGCTGTATCCCCCCCACTATCCTGCCTAATGTCTGGTTATCCCGTTGGCTGTGCATTTAGTCTAACTTGTAACAAATCGACGGCTGAAATATCCACAGGATAAAACAACGTTAGGTATTGGGCTGAATGTTCAGCCAGCAGGATAATCTGGCACTAGGCAGGATAGTAGGGGAGATGTATCTGAGACCCGAATCAAATGAGTTTATAGGTGTTTTTTATGGAGAACACTCATAAGTGAAAGTTCTCTGACTTGATGCTTTTTGCTGCATATTTGTCAACTTTTTAAAACGAAAAACAATTATGCTGAAAAGCAATAAGAAACGCATTTCGATATATTGGGATTCTCAGAACGTATCTTTCACTCAAGAGCTAGAGAAAGATGTCAGAGTCTATGCTAAATCCAAAGGGCATATAATTGCCACAAAAGTCTACTACAATTCGTTAGGTAAAGAGCAAGTCGCCGATCGCAATAAGCCACAAATTTCTGGCATTCAATTTGTTGATGTACCTTGCCCTTTAAAAAATAGTGCAGATAATCAACTCATAGCTGACGTAGTGGCAGATATGAGTAGGAACCCGTCACCAGATATAGTTATCCTTATATCTGGTGATGGAGACTTTGCTGCTCCAATTTCCTCGTTGAAAAAATTAGGTGTAGAGTGCATAGTCCTAGCTCAACGAGGTAATGTAAAACAGAGACTCAAAGAGGTTGCTCACGAATTTCGCTATACAGATAAGTTACTTCAGTTATCTGAGGAGAACAATCAGCCTCAAAAGAATTCTCTTGAATCTGGAATTACTTCTGACTTTTCACGTCATGTGGAAAAGCTAAAAAGCGCACCTAACCCCCCAGCCCCCTTCCTTTGTAGGGAAGGGAGAGAAATCAAAGCCTCTCTCCTTGTAGGGGAGAGGTTGGAGAGGGGTTTTCCAGATACCGTGAAAAGTCAGGTAATTACTTACGATGAAGCTATAAGCTATTTAATTCAAGCTATCACAACTGTAGCAGGTCAAGGTAAGCAAACAAAGTTAAGTAGAGTAGACCAGGTAATGCGCCAGCTATTTCCAAGTTATCAAGGAGTCTCGTGTATTCGCAAAGCAGATGGAGGAAAGTTTTCTAGATTTAGTAATTTTATTCAAGCAGTTGAGCAGGATGGAACAATTAGGATGGACGAGCAATATCTACTTTTTCTAGAGTAGAATAAATTTGTTGAAAATTATCTATTTTTCTAAGAAATTAGTAAATTATGGAAGCCCAGTTGATGAAAGAACTGGGTTTTACCTTTGATATTATTAACTATAATTTTTGATGCAAAGACTCAATTTTCTACTCGCTTTCCCCTCTAAAATTACCAATTTTTGTGGGTGGGGCTATGCTGCATAACAGCGGGACGGTGGGCACTGCCCACCCTACTCCCTTCTCAGTGTAAAATTACCGCTCTTTTTTCTTTTTCTTCGTGCCCTTAGCGTCTTTGCGGTTCATTTAAATCGGTAATCTTATAGCGAGGAAGGAGTAATAATAAGCAAATCGTTTCCAACAATCAAACACAGAACCAATGCACAAACTTTTGACATTCCGAAATGAAAAACTCTTGCGACGTGCCCTCACTCACCGTTCCTATGTTCATGAAAACCCAGATGCAGGGGAACACAATGAACGCCTGGAATTTCTCGGTGATGCTTTGTTGACTTTTTTAAGTGGTGAATATCTCTTTCGCCGTTATCCAGATAAAGAGGAAGATGAATTAACTCGGCGTCGTTCTGCACTTGTCGATGAAAAGCAATTGGCAAAGTTTGCTGAAGAGGTTGGCATAGACTTAAGGATGCGGTTGGGCAAAGGTGCAATTCTAGAGGGAGGTTTCCAAAATCCCAATTTGCTAAGCAGCACCTTTGAAGCTGTTATCGCCGCTTACTATCTAGATAATGATTCGGACGTAGAAGCGGTTCGTGCCATTATAGAACCACTCTTTGATTCCGTGCCTGGAAAAATTGTTGAATCTCGCTCTAGTGTGGATTCAAAAAACAAGTTTCAAGAATGGGTACAGCGTAACGTTACTCAAACACCGCCCAAGTATGTCACAACTCAAGTAGGTGGTTCTTCTCACGCCCCTGAATTCATTGCTCAAGTACTGGTGAACGATCGCGTGTACGGAGAAGGTAGGGGGCGCAGCAAAAAGGAAGCGGAAAAGGCTGCTGCTGAGGATGCCCTGGCTCGAGTAAAAAAATGAACCTTAATTTATAGCCTGCGCTGGCAGGCTTTATTTGGGTAGGTGCGATTTCCAGTTGTTAAGGCTTCTTGACATTGACCGTTACATTTGCTGACATTCCTGGAGACAATCGGGATTCATAACCCCGAATACTTTCAGGCTCGAAGATAATCTTCACGGGAATGCGTTGCTCATCTGAATTTTTATTGGAATTTCCCGTCGTATTCTCTTGTTGCAGGGGAGTAAATTTACCAAAAGAAGTGGGGGACATACTATCTACTGTGCCTCGGAATTTTCGACTGGGGAAGGCAGCGATTTTAATGTCCACCTTTTGACCGGGCTGTATTTTTTCTAACTGTGTTTCTCTAAAGTTAGCTACAATCCAAGGATTGGGCTGGACGACTGTGATGAGGGTTTGACCGGGTTGCACTCGCTGTCCTACTTGGACATTTTTGTTACCTAATTTTCCACGAATCATGGCAGTAATGTTGGTGTAGGATAGCTCAAGCTGTGCTTTTTTCACCTCTGCTTCTTTTTGCGCGATCGCAGCTAGTGCTGTTTTGTACTCTTGCTGATTTATCTCGTTTTGTGGGTTGGCAATTGCTATCGGCGGTACTTTCTGTTTAAGCTCGGGTTGTTTTGCTCGACCGCCCTTTTTGGTCGAATTAGCACCTTGTGTTGCCTTAGCATTCTTTGCCGTAGGTTTTGCGGTAACTGCGTCAGGTATGGAAAGACTGATATTGGCAACTTTCGTATTTTCCCTTGCCAATTCTGCTTGTTGCTTGGCTAATTCTAGGGATGCTTTTGCTTGAGATAGAGAGACTTCGTAGTCACGGGGATCGAGCTTTACCAGTACGCTTCCTGGAGATACCATTTGGTTATCATTTACCATAACTTCTGTGACTGTACCCGATATGCGGGAAGTCACAGGTTGAATATTTGCAGTCACAAAAGCATTGTCAGTTTCCTGATATGCTTGAGCGTATTGCCACGAACGATAACCATAAACTCCAGCCGCGATCGCTCCTGTCCCTAACAACACTCCGACTGCTACTTTAGGGAGCAAGTGACCCGGAGAACGGGAAACAGCTTTTTTGTTATGAATTTTTGTATCTGTGGAAGTGGTGGCGATCGCATCTTGCTGTGAAACTAAAGCTGTTTGTTCGTTTAGTTCTGCAACTTGCTGGGTCTGTTGTGAAGAATTTAGGCTTTCCATTAGCGACCTTCGTCTGGGCAACGATTACGTTGTTTTTAGAACATTTGTATAAATAGCAATAAGTATCAATCGCCCAAAAATTTGATTTTGAGCGATTGCTACCCGCCTTCAGGACGCGCCCAGCACTGTACTTGTTCCAAAGGTTGACGTGAATTTACCCAACACTGACTTGCTCGGTGGCGACATCGGTTGCACCCGAAACTCCACTTGCAACAGAAACCATTGTGTCAAGGATGTCTTGATTGGAAACGGTTCCTTTTAATACAACGGTGCTACCTGTTTGAGCAACCCAAAGACTTTCTACATCGCTTAATTCAGGGTTTTGGTCAAAAGCAAGTGCGACTCGTTTTGCCAGTCCACTGTCGTCATACTCGCCATTGAGTCCCACTCTCTCAGGAGGGATTTCTCCGCCATCGGGTGCAGATTCTACTGGTACAGGGTTTGTATGTGCATCCGTTGGCTTTTCCAGTCCGAACAATCTTTGTAACCAACCCATATGAATAACCCAACAACTGTCACACTTGGTTATACCATAGCGGGTTTTTTACAGTTATCGGTTGTTGGTGTTAAGTATTTATTGAATTTCAACTTCCAATGGTAGAGTCACCGTAAATGTAGAACCAATTCCCATCTGAGAGACAACATTCACTTCTCCTTGTAGGAGTTTGACCAACCGTACAACTATTGCTAAACCCAAACCCGTGCTATCGGGTAAGTAAGATGGCTCACCACCAAGACCAATGCGAAAGTAAGGCTGAAAAATTCGAGCTTGGTCTTCTGGCTCAATACCTATTCCAGTATCCGACACCGCGATCGCCCACTGATTATCGTTCAATGTTTCACACTTAATCTTGATTGTTCCCAACTCCGTGTAGCGAATTGCATTGCTAACAAGATTTATTAAGATTTGTTGTAACCGTAAGGGGTCTATGACAACTTCCTCCGGTGCGCCATCGCAATCAATCATCATTTGTAAATTTTTGTTAGCAGCCAAAGGCTCTAACATTTCAGCTACGCGATCGATTAATTCACAGACATTGATTGATTCAGGGTGTAGTTTCATTTGTCCCGCATCATAGCGAGAAATTTCCAAGGCATCATTGATAATGTGGAGTAATTGTCTGCCACTGCGTAGGACTCGCTCAATGTGTTCTAGATGAGTAAAAGTATCTTTTTCATCTTTTTCATCAGAATGTTTTCGTTGCAGGCGCAAAAACAAATCTGAGTATCCAATAATTGAAGTTAAAGGGCTTTTCAGTTCGTGTGCCAAATACGACAAATTATCTTGATTTGACCGGACTAGGCGCGTCAGTTCTTGATTGTTGAAGCTTAACTGATTTTGTAACTGCTGTAATTCTGTTAAGCGCTGTTTTGTATAGCTTTGAAAACAGTAAGCGATCGCTTCATCCAATACCATATCAATCAACCTTACAGCCCGCATCACTTCTTGTACTGATGCTTGCAATAATTCTTGTTCAATTGTTTTAAATATAACATCTCGCAGAATCCGATATTCTCTTGCAATTTCTGCTGCATCAAAACCTTGCTCAGCCCTAAGAATCCCATGATGCAAACTTTCTTGAACTATCGGTTTCATTTCCTCATCTTGTGTGTTTTGAGACAGCACATTTGCTAGTGCCGATAGGACATACTCTAGATGATCCTCAATAGCCGATCGTGAAAGATTCTTAGTGATGGAAATTTTTTTATCTGCACGAACTTCTTCCACCCACCGTTCTAGAATTTCCTGAGTTTTTTCCTGTAATAGTTGACTAAAATCTTTCATTTTCTTGGGGGATGGAGAATTACACGCTGACTTCCATTTTATGATTTAATATTATTTACAGTCATTTTTTCATATGACAATACCTTGACAAATATATCTTTGTAAATAACTTTTATTACAAATTTATGTCTTTGGATAGAAAGTAGAATAGTAGTTATTACTCAAGGCAAGATCTTAACGTAAATAAGATAGATAAAATATTGTCTATCTTTTGGTACCTTGACGCTACTGGAAACCAATGTTACATTTGTGAGAAATCATTTAAATAAGAGTAAGTCAGCCTAATCCGGCTAATTGCGAGTCAACGCTAGTTGGAACGGAGGAACCAAATCGTGGGGCGTATCTTTTGAAAGATATAGGGTTAGCTTGTAGAAGGTGAAGAAGGGGGCAAAAGCTTCATCCCGAACAGTTAACACTTTATGGTTTAAAAGAAGGGGATCTCTCAACCCTAGCCCGTCAGCTAACTTCGTAGGCACTGAGAGGAGACTGAAGAGACAATAATATTTTATTGAATCTCATCAGTATCCTTGGCTGGTACTGCTCCGACTTTTTGTACCTGTGCTTAAGTCTGGTGAGGTGACGTATAGTGTTTCAACTGAACATAGCTGCAATTGTTGCGGTTGCTAGTCAAGCAGCCTGGAAGCGGGCAAAGCCTGTTATTACTAAGGATAGTTTCATACTACCAGTTATTGGGTTCTTAGGAATTATCGTGCTATGGTGGGCGATCGCTCTTGCCAATCATGAATTGATGCCCACCCCACCTGAGGCGCTAGTTGCAAATTTAGACTACATTTTAAACCCGTTTTATCAGAGAGGACCGGGTAACTTAGGAATTGGATGGTTGTTGATAGCCAGTTTACGACGGGTAATGCTGGGCTTTCTGTTGGGTGCTGTCGTAGCAATTCCCTTAGGCTTTTTGATTGGGATGTCTAAAACAGCAATGCTAGCTCTCAATCCAGTCATTCAGATTTTTAAACCTGTATCGCCCCTAGCATGGTTGCCAATCGCCTTGGCTATCTTCAATCTGGCAGACCCCTCAGCGATATTTGTGATTTTTATCACCTCATTGTGGCCCACCATCATTAACACTGCCTTAGGTGTATCGAGTGTTCCCAAAGATTATATAGAAGTGTCGCGAGTGCTGGAAATGCCCCGTTGGCGGCGAATTACAAAGATTATCTGGCCCGCGAGCCTACCATATGTATTCACTGGCTTGCGAATTAGTTTGGGAATTGCTTGGCTGGTGATCGTTGCTGTAGAAATGCTCACCGGTGGTATTGGCATCGGCTTTTTTGTATGGGATGAGTGGAGCCGTCTCAACCTGAGTTCAGTATTTTTAGCCGTATTTGTCATCGGTTTGACCGGGCTGCTGCTTGATTTTGCAGTGGGCAAACTTCAAGAGTTAGTCACCCGTCGTCCAACCAAGACTACAACTTAACGAAGGGTTGGTGGTTAGTCATAAGTAGAACAGATAACCACCGACCATTCACTCCTCACTCCTAACTGTTAACAATTTTCCATGAACAACGCCGATAACGATAAGATTTTGAATCGACGAGAATTTTTGGTAGGAATGGGAGCAACAGCAGCGGGCATGGCGTTGTCGTCCTGTGCCATTTCTGGCGATCGCAGTGCCAAAGGGCTGACAGAAGAAGCAGCTGCTGTTAAACCTGTTGTTGATTCTAAAACATTAGAAAAACCAAATTTGACAGTTGGTTACGTCCCCGTAAATGACTGTGCGCCATTTGCTATTGCTTGGAAAAAAGGTTTCTTCCACAAATACGGTCTCAACGTCAAACTCAATCGAGAAGCAAGCTGGGCAACCTCCCGTGATGGCATTATCTTTGGTCGCCTTGATGCCTCACCTGTAGTATCTGGTGCTGTAACCAACGCCAGAATTGGTGCTGAAGGCGCACGTCACGCACCATTATGTGCGGCTATGACAATTCACCGTCATGGCAATGCCATGACAATGAACAAAGCCATGTGGGATTTTGGGATACGTCCCTGGCACGAGTACAAAGCACAATATGGCGATAGAGCCTTGGAAGAATTTGGTCGGCAATTTAGAGCCTTTTTTGAAAAACAGCCAACGGAAGGCAAAGTCTGGGCAGTGGTTCTAAGTTCAGCCATCTACGAATATTTTATTCGCTATATATCGGCAGCCGCGGGAGTCGATCCCTTCAAAGAGTTTCGGGTGATCGTTGTTCCCCCACCACAGATGGTGACTAACGTGCGGATTGGGGCAATGCAAGCCTATATGGTGGCAGAACCTTGGAATACCCGTGCTATTACTGGCAATGAGGGTGTGGGCTTTACCTTTGCTCAAGGCAAGGAAGTTTGGCTGGGACATCCAGACAGACTTTTGGGTGTTATGGAATCATTTATCGTCAATTATCCCAAAACCTATCGTTCTTTAGTGAAGGCGATGATTGAAGCTTGCCAATGTCTCAAGCAGTTATAGGTCGATCGGATGAGGGAATCGTAAAGTAAAACTTAGTTCCAACTCCTACCTCAGACTCAGCCCAAATACGTCCTCCGTGATGTTCTACTATTTTTTGACAAATAGCCAGACCAATTCCCGTACCGGGAAACCTTTTTTGGGTGTGGAGCCGTTTGAAAATTTCAAAAATTCGCTCCAAATACATTTGTTTAATACCAATGCCATTATCACTGACACAGAATAACCATTCGTTGTTTGCAATCAATTCCGCTGTTACGTGAACTTGCGGTGGTTCTGGACGGCGAAACTTAATTGCATTTTCAATAAGATTTTGAAATAATTGTATAAGTTGAGTTTTGTTAGCAGTCACTGTTGGTAGATGGTCATAGGTTACCCTAGCTTGAGTTTCAGTGATGTACGGTTGTAAAGTACTAAGTACCTGCTGAAGTATAGCATTGCAGCTGATTGACTCAAGGGGTCTGACAACTGAACTAACACGATGGTAAATCAGTAAATCGCGAACCAACTGCTGCATCCGCGTTGACCCCTCCACAATATAACTCATATATTCTTGAGCAGATGGACCCAGATGGTCTTGATATTCCTGTGCTAGCAATTGAGTATAGCCACTAATAGCGCGTAAGGGTTCCTGTAAATCATGGGCAGCTACAAAAGCAAATCTCTCTAGCTCTTGGTTAGAGCGTTTAAGAGCCTCCATGAGTCGTTCCAATTTTTTCTCGCCTTCTCTACGTTCAGCAATTTCCGCAGTCAGTTCTTTTGTTCGTTCTTGAACCCGAATTTCTAACTCTTCGTTAAGATTTTTTAAGGCTTGTTCTGCTTGTTTGCGTTCGGTAATATCGGTACAAGCTCCAACCCACTCCCGAACACTGCCATCAGGGTTGAAAACCGGAACTCCCCGTGTGACAAAGTCACGATACCCACCATCTTTTGTTCGCAATCGAAACTCTGCTTCATAAAGACCTCTAGTGGCGACAGCGTTCATCCACTCTCTTGCCATATGCCCTCGGTCTTCAGCGTGAATGGCATTCAACCAACCCTGACCCTTAAGCTCTTCGGAAGTTTGACCCGTAATCTCTTGCCACCCTGCTGTTGTACCCATCGCCTCGCCTTCAGAACTGGCAATCCAGATAACTTGGGCACTGGCGGTGAGCAAAGAGCGATACCGCTGTTCGCTTTGATACAATGCTTCTGCTGAACGTTGACGCTCCAGAATTTCGAGTTGCAGCTGCTCTAGAGTATGCTTTAATTCTTGAGTACGCTCTTCAACTCTTACTTCTAGTTCATCTTTTGCTTGTTTTAGCGCTTCTTCTGCCCGCTTGCGATCGCTAATATCCCTACCTTCGGGAATAATTAGCACCACCTCTCCTGCCTCATTAAAGATAGGTCGTAAGGAAAAGTCACCGGTCATGACTTTATTGTCCGTACCCCAGACATCGACTTCATAACGTATAAATTTACCTGTTCGCGCTTGGGCAATTGCCTCTTGCAAGCCCTTCTGAGATTCGGGTGAAATTGTCCACCAATAAGTCTCCCAGAACGGACGGTTAATGACATCTTCTAGCTTAAGCCCAGCAAAGTTCAGCGCTGTTTGATTAACTTCTAACAGGATACCCTCTGGTGAGAGCAACCCCACAAATTGAAAAGTGTTGTCAAAGATGGCACGGAATCGTCGCTCGCTCTCTCTTAATGCTAACTCTGCCTGCTTGCTCTCGGTGATATCGTTATTGATTTCAAGAATGGCAACAGGCTGATGGTTTTCGTCTCGTTGCAATGTCCAGCGACTTGCAACTGTAATTTGCTTGCCATCACGTTTTGTCTGGGTCAGTTCGCCCTCCCAATACCCTGTTTGCCAGAACTCTTCTCGAATTTCCTCAAGCGGTTTGGGGAAGGCTGTGTTTAAAAATGTGTGGGTGTATTGTCCTAGGGCTTCTTGTTTTGTCCACCCATACAACCGTTCTGCCCCTTGATTCCAATAGTTTATTTGACGATTGAGATCGCTAATGATAATTGTATCATTGGCTAAGTCGAGGATTTGCGCGTGTTTTCGCAGTTCTGCTTCTGCTAGTTTGCGATCGCGTAGTGTAGTTTGGCGTTCCCGAATTTGCCTTTTCAACAAAAAATAAACTCCAAACAGAAGACCCACAATCAACGAGTAGTTAACGATAACAATAGAGAAAGGTGTACCTCCGGTGCTCAATTGCAGCAATACCAAAGCAAACCCACCTGCAAGAATCTTTTCAGACGCTTCTTCCATCTTGAATCCCCATATCTACGAAAAACTTTTCTGCCTCCAGTCGGATTAACCTTAATAGTGCCCCAAGAATAAGTGATGCTTCGTCCCCTATTAAAATCTAACGGTAAAGAGTCGGAGGTGATGGCGTGCTTTCAGTTAGTGATGCAGAAGTTACTATTTTACAGTTAGTACAATCCCTAGATACTCGCAGAGATACGGAAGTTGTAGATTTGTTAGCAGCTAATAGCCGTATTTTGGCATCTCCCGTCACCAGTCAACTGGATTTTCCTCATTGGGATAATTCAGCAATGGATGGCTACGCAGTGAGATACGAAGATGTACGGGACTGTGACGAGAAAAAGCCAGTTATATTAGAGATTATCGCAGAAATCCCTGCAGGTGTTCAGCCTCAGTCTATCATTCAATCGGGAAAAGCAGCACGGATTTTGACGGGTGCAGTGATGCCTGAGGGGGCAGATACAGTTGTGATGCAGGAAAAAACGCGCCGAGAAGGAAACCGCGTTTTTATTCTTGCTGCCCCCAAACCGAAAGAATTTGTCAGACAGCGAGCAAGTTATTATAAAGCCGGCTCGCAGTTATTACCTGAGGGGATTATCTTAACTGCTGCCGAAATTGCCGTGTTGGCTGCTGCCCAATGTACAAAATTAAACGTTTTTCGCCGTCCTCGCATCGCTATTTTATCTACTGGTGATGAACTTGTTACACCTGAGACACCATTGCAATCGGGTCAAATTGTCGATTCCAATCAGTATGCCATAGCAGCCTTAGTCAAACAAAGTGGTGCTGAACCGATCTTGTTAGGCATCGTCAGAGACGATTCAGTTGCCCTAACTGGTGCGATCGCCGATGCACTTGTCCAAGCTGATATCATTATCTCTTCCGGAGGTGTCTCAGTAGGAGACTATGACTATGTGGAGCAAATTCTAGAATCTTTAGGAGGCAAAATTCACATTCGTTCTGTGGCGATGAAACCTGGTAAACCTCTGACTGTTGCCACATTTCCTTCCAGTCCCCACTCCTCAAATGCGCCATGGCGTGTCTCCACAACTTCCCACTCCCCCATATACTTTGGTTTGCCAGGAAACCCCGGTGCTGTCTTAGTCACGTTTTGGCGGTTTGTGCAACCAGCAATCAAAAAACTTTCCGGGAGAACTGAAGGCTGGGAACCAATGTTCGTGAAGGCGCTAGCATCTCAAGATTTACGTTCTGATGGCAAACGTGAAACTTACATTTGGGGTCAAATGCGTTTGAGTGATGGAATTTACCACTTTCATCCAGCCAGTGGTGTCCAAAATTCTGGAAATCTGATTAATTTAGCTCAAACCAATGGTCTAGCTGTTCTGCCAGTGGGTCAGACCTTGATTGCGACAGGTGAACAAGTGCGGGTTTTACAGTTGTAGTTCACAAATGGGTGGGGACTGCCCACCCCACAAAATTTTCCACATATTATTAAATACTATGAATATTTTCCCATTTTTATATCTTTAGATTGTGTTCTTATTCCTTTAGAAGGAGGGATAGAGATAGATTGCGTGCCTTCTAAAGGATATAAAATATTTATATGTTTTTTTGTCATAATTTCTCCATTTTTGAGTAAAACTGTTACAATGAATACAGAATAATCGTTCATCTTTATAAGGTTCTGGAAATTGATTTTTCAGGGAATGGTCTTATAGAGACGGAAGTAGGGAGAAATCCCCAAGGAACGCGCCTCATTTTACTCAACTACTCAGACAATTAATTTTCATTCAGAGGCGAGACAGATGAAACTCACATATCGTGGTGCTCATTATGAACACAGTCCCCTAAACCCCGAACTGACCGTAGGTGAAACTGGTGGAAAGTATCGGGGTCAGACTTGGAAGCGTAGCTACCCCAGACACATTCCTCAGACCCAACCAGTGGCTGAGTTGAAGTATCGCGGTGTGGCTTATTGTGTCGGCGATCCATTAGACGTAGAACTGATGATGCTATCCAAGCAGCAAGGTAAAGGTTCCAGTGTGGTAAAAACTGGCTGCGTCAAAAATGGTGCTGATGAGTTAGCCAAAGCTCATCTGATGAATATCCGTCGCAATTTAGAATATCGCTTGCAAGTTGCCAGAGAAAACGGCGATCAAAATCTTGTTCGCTTACTTGAAGATGAAGCAAGACAGCTGGTGTAAAGGCTTGTAGGGGCGAATGGTTATTCGCCCGATATTAGGCCTAGGTAGGGGCGAATGGTTATTCGCCCGATATTAGGCGTAGATAAACCTATGCCACAGGTTGATGTTGGTGGGCACTGCCCACCCTACTACTAACCACTATCTCTTCCGATTTATCCAAATACCTCTCATACCAGCGGTTTTAGCCCCATGATAGTCCTCTGTGATACTGTCCCCAATATGCCATGCGGCTTGAGGTGAGCAGTTATGTTTTTCTAAAGCAGTAGCAAAAATTTTAGGGTCTGGTTTAGCAGCACCCGCTTGGGTAGAAATGGTGATAGACCCGAAAAACTCTCGGAGTTCCAAATCTTGTAAAACTGAATAAATTCGGGAATCAAAATTAGACAGTATACCTAATTCAATACCCTGACGTCGCCAGTTTACTAAAGCTGACAGGACATCAGGATAAACAAACCACGGGTCCGCAGTTCCAAAGTGGATGTAAAGTTCGCTGAAAAAAGTAGAAAAGTCTGTAAATTTTTCTAAAACACCTGCTTTTTCAAAGGTATTTCGGGCGATGCGAAGCCACCACTCAAACTCGTACTGAGGAATATCTTGCGGTTCAGCATCAGGAAATATAGGTGGTGGGGCAGCTTTAAAGCTTTGGATAAATGTTTTATTCAACGTTTCAGAGGAAACTTGGACGCCAAACTCTTGGGCTATTTGACCGTAAACTTCGCCCACACTCCCTTTAACGCCGAAGAGAGTGCCAACAGCATCTAAAAAGATAACTTTCGGTCTTTCCATAATAAGCTTACAGCTACTAGTTATCAGCAATCAGCGATCAGCGCTGACTGCTGAGAAGCTGATTGCTATTTTATAAGTGTTTCTATAATAGGACGGGCGAGCCAGTTAAAACCAACTTTAAGTTTGTGATCTAAGGTTGGCAATCGATAGAGATAGGCAAGGCGTCGGGCAACATATGCCAATGGTCCATTCAATTTCACGCCCAAACCAGTGAGTGTCGCATTGTCTATACCCAATGCCATCATCTCACCTAAGTATTGATAGCGGAAGGGAAGCAAAGGACGATTGGTTAAAGTTGCCCAGATATTCCAAGCAGCGTAGTCAGCTTGCTGGAAAGCAGCTTGGGCTGTTGCTGGAATTTGCTGACCTTCTGCATCGCGGCAATCGGCTAAATCTCCCACGGCAAAAATTTCGGAATGGTCTTCCACTTGGAGAGTCGATGTCACACTGATTTGACCCCGTTGGTTTTGTTTGAGGGGTAAACTTCTCACCACAGGTGATACTCTCGTTCCCACCGTCCAAATCACCAAGTCTACAGGAATTGTGTCAATCTGATTTTTATACTCTAGCGAGATGCTATCTTGTCCAATGGAGTCTAGCTTAGTTTCTAAATCGAGAAAAACGTTTCGTGCTTCCAAGGCTTTAGTTGCTGCTTCTCTGTTAAATTCTGGCGAAGTTCGTAAAATTTGGTCGCTCAGTTCAATCAGTCGAAATCTTCCTCTTTCCCCAAGTCTATCTGCTAGTTTGCAAGCTAACTCCACTCCACTGTATCCAGCACCAACAATTGCTATCCTGATTTTATCAGCCTCTGATTCCTCCAACACTCGCAAGCGTTCTTCTAAACGGTATACATCTGTAAGACTGCGGAATGGGTAAGCATAAGATGTTGCTCCCGGTACTATATCCAGAGGTGTTTCGCCACCCAATGCCAACAACAATCGGTCATAGGAGAATTCCGGTCCATCCTGTAGGTGTACGCGTCGCCGGTCTATATCAATCCCCGACACAACACTTTGACAAAAACGTACACTTGTCCCTTGTAAAAGTTCTTCAAATGGTGGGGCAATCTCCCAGGTTTGCAATTCCCCTGTCAGAAGTTCGTAAAGAAGAGGTGAAAACAAGAAGCGATCGCTTTGATCTACCCGAACAATTTCCGGCTTTTGTGAATTTTCCCAAGGCAACTCGCTCAGGCGCAATGCAGTGTAGAGACCACCAAAGCCTCCACCAAGGATACAGATTCTAGATTGTTGAGTCATCGGACAGTGAATCCCAGCAGGGCAACTTATCCCAGTTTACTGATTTCTCATGTTCAATTGCCATCAACCATGAGTCCCAATTTTTTCCTTCATACAGTTCGCATTCTCGTAAAGTCCTCAATTCGTAGGCTGGGCACTACCCACCAACTTCAATCTGTAGGCTGGGCACTACCCACTAACTTCAATTTGTAGGGTGGGCACCGCCCACCAACTTCAATTGGTAGCCCACCACCTTCACAAAGTTAACTTTATTTGTACCAACCTCTTGAGCTTGACCCAGATAACAAGCAAAAGGCGGCTTGCACCTAAGACAAACCGCCCAAAATTCAACTTCTGTGTGAAACAACCTTAATTTCCACCACTGGTGACAGCTTTATTGTGTATAGCAGTCACGTCACCCTTCGCGTACCATTTACCATCTTTGTCTTGAGCGTATTGATTGCGGACACTGTTCCAAGCAACTCGACGGGCACCGTCTTCGCTAATACCGTCGCTTTGAGCAGCGTTGAAAGCCGCAACGAAAATCTGCTGAGCTTCTTGAGGCAATTGTTGTTTTAGGTCTTGTGCTAATTCATCAACTTTCATAATTCTCTCCTAATTTCCAACTTTGGCTTCATCCTAAAAAGTTAAGAGACAGATTTTCCTCTTTCTCAAAGCAGAGATCAAAAATAACTATCCTTTTGGCAGAGAGATGTTAATAGTAGATAGTAGTTAGTGGATAGTGGTACATTGATAAATAAATAATATAGCTACTAACAACTCACAACTAACCATTAACTCGACACTTTCGTGCAGATGGTAAAGTTTTCAACCCCAACTCTGCTGTTTGATAAAGCCGACTAAATTCTCTTTCATAATGTGCTGCAACAGTAGAATTTTGTATAAACATCAACGTCTCATCATTCATGTAATTGCCAGCATTAGACCAATTATGACTGCCAGTGATGACCAATATCCCATCTAAAACTGCCATTTTACTATGCACTCCCCGATCGCCTATTGGTGCTGTGGGAAAGCCAACAGTGGTTATCGGACGATTCCAAGGTTTCACGTTGATAGAGAAATTTCTTTTACTGCGGCGAGGGCAAACACCCATTGCATCATATGCTTTCGAGTACGGTTGTCTGATAAAATCTGGGTCTACCAGAACTTTGATATCTTCAACGCCGCGATCGCGAATTTGACCAAGAGTATCGCTAATATGTTGGTCTGAATAGACAAACATGGCAATATGCACGCTCTTTTGAGATTGCCTTAAATAGGAAGCAATTATTCCATTACTTGTGGTTGCAATATCATCTTTTTTGCGGTTTGGGGAAAAGTTGATTGCGATCGTTCCATTCCCCACTGGAATAGTTACGGGGAGCCTTTTAGGTTTATGGGATTTAAACAATCCCTGCCACATATAGTTGAATTCTTCCGTAAAAACCCCTGCTATTTGTCTATTAGCAGGAATAACAACCATGTTATTAGGATTGCCGCGACTATCTAACTTTGAAAAATCACCATGTAATTCTGATGTCGTCAAATTGCCGCTAGATATGACAGTAGTTTTTCCATCCACAACAATAAATTTGTGATGCATGAGCCCGCTGCCTTTAGGTGCAGCAACAGAGGTATCATCTTTTATTTCAATTCCACTTGAACGCAATGCAGCCAAAGCATCAGAAGGGTAAAGCTTCAATTCTTCATATGTTCGCCTGTCATGTTCATTCATCCGTGGAATTTCTGCTGGTGTATATTCAGCTAATGTCTTATTATATTTACTGTCAATCAAAACCCTAACTTTGACGCCGCGATTGTGGGCAAGGGTTAATGCTTCCACAACTTTTGGAAGCCTCAATTCCATCACAGCGATGTCTGCGGTGCTCTGCGCTTGGTTAATGACATCAATGATTTTCTGTTCGAGGTTATCTCCTTTACGAGTGAAGTGCCTGTAAGGATCTTTGTAGGAAGATATTGGATTTTGGTTAAAATAAGCTTGAACAGCAGGGTCTTGAGGAAGCGGTTGAAGAAGTGTTTCTTTTGGTGATGGGTTAAAACTATGAACGAGTAGAAACCCAACTATTAACAGCAATAATAAAACAGCAGTATTTCTGTAAACTTTAAATTTTTGTTTGTGAAAAATTAGAGAAATCAGGATAAAATTCATGGTAAAAAGAGGAGGGAAAAAACATGATGTTCACCCTGTTTTAATATTGGCAAAAGAAGGATAAATGATAAAGGATAAAGTATGAAGGGCAAAGGATAAAATATGAAAATTAGGTTGATAGACAGATAAAAGCACCCCAATTTATTGATAGATTCACTTTATACTTCATCCTTCATACTTTACTAGTATTGTTGGAAACTAATGGAATGACAAGACGGGTATTGCGGAAGTTAATTTGGTTTTGTGGCGATCGCTTTGAGTAATTGCAACGCAGAAATGTGAGAATTCATTAAATCAGCAATAGCTTGATATTAAGCAGATAATGCTCGACAAATTGCCTGTACCTCAAATCTTGGCACTATGCCCTAATAACTAAACATCCTGGCTACACTCTTCTAGAACTTGTGTTCTGCCTGTAGTCGCAGGCTCCTGTCCTCATGCCAACGCTTGCCTAACTTGTACTTATTTTCGGACAACTCTCTATGCCTTACAGATAACCTATGCGTTAAATCTGTTGCTAAAGATCCACCTACACGCTTACAAACAGATACCTGGAGGTGGTAATAATTGGGCAAATGAACTCTTTAAGCTCAAAATAAAAACGACTTGCTTCCCAATCTGTGTTGTCACTTAATGAAGTTATGCAAATTTACCTTGACTACAGCGCAACAACTCCTACTCGTCCAGAAGCTATAGCTGCCATGCAAGCAGTCCTCACCCAACAGTGGGGTAATCCCTCCAGCTTGCATGAATGGGGACAACGGGCAGCAACAGTTGTGGAACAAGCAAGAACGCAGGTTGCTGGTTTGATAAACGCCCTTGATGCGGAATCTATTATTTTTACTTCTGGGGGTACTGAATCAGATAATCTTGCAATTATGGGAGTTGCCCGTCTATACGCTAAACCGCAACACATTATTATCTCTAGTATTGAGCATTCCGCCATTGCTGAACCAGTACGTTTGCTAGAGTTATGGGGTTGGCAAGTCACTCGTTTGAGAGTCGATGGTAAAGGAAGAGTCAATCCTTTAGATTTGAAGGCAGCACTACAGGAGAATACCGTATTGGTTTCGGTTGTTTACGGTCAAAGTGAAGTGGGCACAACACAACCCATTGAGGAATTGGGAAATATTGCCCGCAGTGCAGGTGCTTTGTTCCATACAGATGCGGTGCAAGTAGCAGGACGCCTACCTATAAATGTAGAAAATTTACCCGTAGATTTATTGAGTATCTCCAGTCATAAAATTTATGGACCTCAAGGTGCTGGAGCATTATACGTGCGTCCGGGTGTGGAGTTAGTACCTTTGCTAGGAGGTGGGGGACAAGAAAAGCGGCTTCGTTCCGGTACGCAAGCAGTCCACGCCATCGCTGGATTTGGAGTAGCAGCAGAATTGGCAGCCAAAGAAATGCCAACAGAAACTCCTCGGCTAATTCAGTTACGCGATCGCTTGTTCGCCCACCTCACAGACATTCCCGGTTTAATCCCTACAGGCGATCGCACAAACCGCTTGCCCCACCATGTTAGTTTTTGCCTGGAGTATGCCGATGGAGAAAAACTCAGTGGAAAAACTCTAGTACGGCAAATGAATTTAGCTGGTATTGCCATCAGTGCTGGTGCAGCCTGTCATAGCGGAAAACTTAGCCCCAGCCCCATACTCTTAGCAATGGGTTATTCAGAAAAGGCAGCCTTAGGCGCTATCCGCATGACACTCGGACGCGAAACAACGGAAGCTGATGTAGATTGGGTGGCGATGGTGTTAAAACAAGTTTTGGAAAGATTAACACCAGGGTTATCTTCAGCCAGACATTGAAAAGTTATTAAGCTGTCACACATTCAATTTGCATGGCTAAAGTGTATAATTGAAGGTTGTGTACTTCTATTGCTGATATATTTTTTTGGAATACGTACTAGGGCTGATGTAGCTAGAATAGATCAACCCTAATGCGTGGTAGTTTATGGCATTGGATTTGCAGAAGTTTTACCAGGCTTGCAACCCAAGCAAAACCTTGGCAGTGAGCAATCCTTTAGATAGGCAATATTATATTGATTTTTCGTCGGTACGGGGTGGCAGGATAATTGAAGAATTAAAGGAAAATATTACGTTTTTTTCTCCAGATGAGCCGACGTGCGAACTATTTACAGGACACATCGGTTGCGGTAAGTCTACAGAACTGTTGCGGTTAAAAGCAGAATTAGAGGAAAAAGGTTTTTATGTAGTTTATTTCGAGTCCAGTCAAGACTTGGAATTGGGTGATGTGGATATCTCTGATATTATGTTGGCAATCGCCCGTCGAGTCAGTGAAAGTCTTGAGAGTCAGGAAAAACTGCAACTCAATGAGCCTAGAGGTTTGAAAAGTTTGCTCCTGGGTATTGCTAAACTATTTCAGCTAGAATTGGAAGTCTCTGCTGAAGCATCACTGGGTATTGCCAAAATTACAGCTAAGGCAAAAGACAGCCCAGAACTCCGCAATAAGTTAAGAGAATATCTCGGACCGCGTACTAAAGGAATTTTAGACTCAATTAACGAAGAACTGTTGCAACCCGCCATCGAAAAACTAAAGCAACGGGGTAAAAACGGACTGGTGGTGATTGTCGATAATCTTGACCGTGTGGAGAGTTCTCAAAAACCGTGGGGACGATCGCAACCAGAATATCTTTTTGTAGACCGAGGCGAACAGTTACGTCAACTGAAATGTCACGTTGTTTACACTATGCCTTTATCGTTGAGGTTTTCCAATGACATTGAAAGATTAACTCAGCGATTTATGGTTAACCCCAAGGTACTGCCAATGGTACCTGTGTTACAACGGAATGGTACTGTTTCTAATGAGGGAATGTATCTGCTCAAGCAGATGGTACTAGCTAGAGCCTTTCCGTATGTGCCAGAAGAGTACCGTTTTGATTTAATGAAAGATGTTTTTGACAGTCCAAGAACATTAGAAAGATTGTGTTGTATTAGTGGCGGTCACGTTCGCGAACTACTCATGTTACTTTACGACTGGATAAAAAAAGAACGCCGACTTCCTCTATCAAAAGATATTTTAGAAAATGTTATCAGAGCACGCAGCAATCAAATGAAGTTGGCGATTTCAGATAATGAGTGGGAATTACTGCGTGAAGTATCACAGCACAAGAAAGTGCGGGGAGATGAAGATTATCGCAGTTTAGTTCACAGTCGCTTTGTGTACGAATATTGCGATCGCGAGGGTTCTTGGTTTGATATCAATCCAATTTTAGCAGAAGCAGCAGAATTTTAAGAGGTTGTTAGTTGTTAATGGTTAGTGGTTAGTGGTATTTATTGACAAATAACAGATGACAAATGACTAATAAATATTATGAATCAGCAGGGGCAAATTCAAGATATTGCAGTTTTTAACGAAAATTCTTTACAAGAGTTAATTTGGGCTATAGAAAGTTCCCAAGGAGAATTTTCGCTAGTTTTGGCAAACTGTAATTCTGCTAATTTTCGCCAGCGCTTAACACAAAAATTACAAACGTCCTGTCATGTAAAAATCCAAGAGATAAGTCTAGATACATCGATCGCAACTCTATACACAACGATTCAAGCACAAGTGGAAGACAAGCATCCTGAAGCTGTCATAGTCTATGGCTTAGATTCAGTGAGGGCAATTGATTCTATACTGAAAGGTGCGAACCAAGTCAGGGAAGAGTTTCGGAAGAATTTTTCCTTCCCTGTTGTGTTATGGGTAACAGATGAAATACTGCAAAAGCTGATTCGTTTAGCGCCCGATCTTCACAGTTGGACAACGACTGTCGAGTTTGCTACCCCTACAGAAGATTTGATTCAATGTATTCAGCAAACAGCTGATGAAGTGTTTGCCAAAGTTTTAGAAGTGGGTGCAGGGAGGTATCTTGATAATACCGCATTAAATTTGGAAATTGGTTCCCCACGACGGACAGAGTTGGAGTTAGCACGGGCGGAATTGTACAATCGCGGCGTCACGTTACATCCAGAAATTGAAGCGAGTTTAGAGTTTGTCTTAGGTCGAGATGTTCGTGGTTCAATGGAGCAATCTCGACTACATTACGAGCGTAGCTTGGCACTTTTGCAACAAGCTGGGGGGATGGAGAGATGGGGAGATGGGGAGATGGGAAGATGGGAAGAAACAGAGAATTTAATCCAACCAATCCCTCATTTTCTCATTTCCTCTACTGAGGATTTACGTTTGAGCACTCAGCAGTTGCTAGAGCGACGCGCCTGTTTAGTTTACTGCATGGGTTTATGGTGGCGTACTTACGCCGTGCTCAACCATACCGAAAGCGATCGCGCTCGTGCTCTGGCTAAAGATTATTTTCAAGAGTGTATAACTGTCTTTGAGCAAGCTAATCGTGAGGATTTGGTAGCTAATTTTATCAATGGCTTGGGAGCAGTATTGCAACGTATGCAGTGCTGGGATGAATTAGAAGTCGTTGCTCATAGAGCAATAACTTTGCATCAAATTTATCCGCATGAATTTAGATTAGCAAGGGCTTATGGTTTTCTAGCAGAAGTATCACTTGCTAAATCAGCATGGAAAGAAGCTCTAGCAGTGGCACGGCAAGCACTGACAATTCTAAATAGAGCTGTATCTGCTGCCGAAAATTCTGTATCATCTGAGACAAAAGCCGATTTAGAATGGGAGCAATCATCTCATCAAGGTTGGTATTTGTTTGCTTTGGCGAGAGCACAGGTAGCTCTTGGAGAGAAAACAGAAGCCATAGCTACCCTAGAAACTGCCAGAACACAAACCAAATCACAGTACGATCCAGAACTTTACATTCTCATTTTATGCGAGTTACGCGACTGTTGCTTTGAACAAGGCGAATATCTCAAAGCATTTCATATTAAACAAGAACAGCGAACGAGCGAGCAAAAGTATGGTTTCCGCGCTTTTACTGGTGCGGGAAGGTTGCAGCCAAAGCAACCAGTGACAAACCCCTCTTTAGCGCTGGTGGAACAGCAAGAGACAGTAGCCCAAGAAATTGCTGCTACAGGACGAGAACAAGATATCAAACGTCTCGTAGAACGCATGGGAAGTCCAGATCGCAAACTCACGATTATTTACGGTCAGTCTGGTGTGGGCAAAAGTTCAATCTTGCAAGCTGGCTTAATACCAATATTGAAACATAAAGCGATCGGCACTCGTGATGTTGTGCCTGTTTTACAGCAAGTTTACCCAGATTGGATAAGAGAACTAGGCGATCGTTTAGCTGAGGCGCTTGCAGACAGACAAACTACTGTAAGTAGTATTGACGGGGTTAATGCTATCCTTAACCAATTACATACAAATGCAGATGCCGAACTCCTAACCGTTTTAATCTTCGACCAATTTGAAGAATTTTTCTTCGTTTATAAAGATCCAAAACAAAGGCTAATATTTTATAACTTTTTACGAGACTGCTTGGATGTTCCTCATGTTCGAGTCATTCTCTCCTTGAGAGAAGACTATTTATATTATCTGCTAGAGTGTAACGATCGTCTCACAAACTTAGAAGTTATTAACAACAATATTCTTGACAAAGATATACTTTATTACTTAGGCAACTTTTCTCGGAAAGATGCCAAAGCATTAATTCAAAGCTTTACTTATACAACAAAATTGTCATTAGAGCTATCACTAATTGATGCATTAGTGGAAGATTTAGCAGGAGATTTTGGAGAAATACGCCCGATAGAGTTGCAAGTTGTAGGAATGCAAATACAAACGGAGAAAATCACTACGCTAGCACAGTATCAAGAACATGGTCCCAAGGAAGAGTTAGTCGGGCGATTTTTAGAAGAAGTTGTTAAAGATTGCGGTGTAGAAAACGAGCAAATGACTAAATTGGTGTTGTATTTGCTAACAGATGAAAACAACACTCGTCCCCTAAAAACTCGTGCTGATTTGGAATTGGAGTTAGAAGTCAAAGCTGAAACACTCGATTTGGTTTTACTGATTTTAGTGAAATCAGGTTTAGTTTTTAAAGTCCCAGCAGTTCCTAGCGATCGCTATCAACTCGTGCATGATTACCTAGTTCCCTTTGTTCGACAGCAACAATCAGAACGATTGATTGCAGAATTAGAGAAGGAAAGAGAACAACGCAAACTGACTGAAGCACGTTTGCTTCAAGTTACGCAAAAACAACTACGTGATGCACGTCGAGCAACATTTACTCTAGCAGGATTGGTAGTCGCGATTGGGGGATTTGCTGTCACTGCAACAATCACCGGACTAAATTTATACCTTAACAACCTAAGCTCATCTTCAGCAAAAGATAGTCAGCTTGAAACTTTGGTTTCTCACTTAAAAGCAGTGAAAACACTGCAACAATTCTCACTTGGAGCACTACCTGGAACTCAGCTTAATGTGATAGCAAATTTCAATCAGGCATATTATACAACCAGAGAAGTTAATCATTTAAAAGGACATCAGGCAACTGTCACCAGTGTGAGTTTTAGTCCTAATGATAAGTTATTAGCTACTGTTAGTGAAGACAAAACTGTTAAAATTTGGAGTATCTCTGGCCAACAGCTTCAAACAATAAAAGGGCATACAAGTACGATTACAAGCGTCAGTTTTAGTCCCAATGGTCGGTTGTTAGCAACAGCAAGTAAAGATAAAACTGTCAAAATCTGGAAGGTTAAAGATGGCAGATTAATGAGAACTTTCAATGCGATCGCGGTTAATGTAACAAGTGTCAGCTTCAGTCCCAATGGCAAAATTTTAGCAGTTAGCGATGGCACAACTGTGAAGATGTGGAGCCTTTCCAGTGGAGAAAAATTTAATCAATTGGACGGACATACCACTAACATCACGAGTGTCAGCTTTAGCCCTGACGGCAATTTTATAGCATCGGCTGATAATGATGATACTGTAAAATTATGGAGGAGCAACGGTAAACTGATTAAAAATATTGATAACTATGGTGCTATTAATATACGCTTTAGCCTGAATGGAAAAAATCTAATTATAACAAATAAAGATGGAACAATAAAAATTTACGACCTAAACGGCATATTACTTAAAGATATTAGGAGTAATAATTCTTCTATAGTAGATGTCACAGATTTAAGTCCTGATGAAAAATTATTAGCATTAGTCTTACACTACTCAAATAATATAGTAAATATAATAAAAACTGACGGCAGTTCTTCATTTTCAAAGGAGCTTGGTTCTCACAAAGACAGTATCACTTACCTAAGTTTTAGCCATGATGGTAAGTTATTAGCTTCAGCTAGTAAGGACAAAACAGTTAAACTTTGGAGTATCGACAGCAAGGCTTTTAGGCTTCCAAAAGATGATAGCGATACAACTTATAAAGTGAAGTTCAGTCCTGATAGCAAAATTATTGCTGCTAGTTATAGCAATCAAGTGCGACTTTGGAGTCAAGATGGAAATTTTATCAGAACTATTGATGGAGATGGTTCATTCTTGAATTTCAGTCCTGATAGCAAAACTATTGCCACTGAGAGTTCAGATCGTATTATCCAAATTTGGAATTCAAATGGTCAAAAAATGACTTTGAGAGGGCAAACTGGTAATGTCGCCGATATGGCTTTAAGTCCTGATGGTAAAATTATTGCTTCTACAGATTATAAAACTGTTCAGCTTTGGAGGAGTAACGGTACTTTTATCAAAAACTTAGCTGAATCTAGTGATGGATTCCCGAAAGTTCAATTTAGCCCTGATGGTAAGATTATTGCTGCAATAGAAGAAGATAATAAAGTCATCCTCTGGAAAAGCAGCGATGGCTCCTTTATTAAGACCTTGGAAGGGCATACTACTAGTGTAAGTAATATTACTTTTACTTTCAGCCCGGATAGCCAAATTATTGCTACTAATGGTGATGACAATGTAGTAAAAGTTTGGAGTCGTGAGGGTACTCTAATCAAAACGTTGACTGGACACAGTCATACGGTTACAAGTGTTGTTTTTAGTCCAGATAGTAAGATTATTGCTTCTGTCAGTCAGGGAGATAACGGTGTAAACAGTGCGGTAAAGCTTTGGTACCGGGATGGTCGAGAATTCACAACCATCAACGACTATGGAATTCAAGAAATACGTTTCAGCCCTGATGGTAAAATTATTGCTTCTATCAATCAAGACAAAACAGTTAAACTTTGGAATATTGATGGTAAGTTACTAAGAATTTTTAACAAGCATAATGATACTATCAATGACCTAACTTTTAGTCCGTCTGAAGAGACTATTGCCTCTACTAGTGACGATAGAAAAATTCAGCTTTGGCGTAAGAATGGTACCATAATTAAAACTCTTCGCGAACATACTAGTGGAGTCAAAAGTATTAAATTTAGCCCAAATGGAGAATTTTTTATATCTGTTGGTAATGACAACATGGTGCTACTTTGGAGTCGTGATGGTAAGCTATTCAAAACTCTTCAAAAAGGCAGTAAGGAAACTTCATATACTTACTCTATAATAATCAATATTAGCTCTGATAGTAAACAGATTGCTTTTTATAGTAAAGCATATAGTAATAATTATTCTAAATTTACCCATACAGTTAAAGTGTGGAAAAGTAACGGCAAGCTAATCAAAGCATTCCAAAGCAGGAATGAAATTCCATTCAGTTTTAGTCCGGATACCAAAACACTTGCTGTTGCGTTAAAAGAAGATGCACGGAAGCTATGGAATATTGATGACGGAAGAATTCTGGCAACTTTCAGAGGTCTAAGCAACCAAAGGAACAATATTAGTTTCAGCCAAAACTGGAATACCTTTGCTTCAATTAGTGAGGACAATACTGTTAAAATCTGGAATAGGGAAAGTATCGGTAAATTTCCAACATACTCCAGTAGAGCCTTAAAAGCTCAGAATTATAAAGCTAATAGTGTTAGTGTCAGTCCCGATGGTCAAATTATTGCCTCTACTAGTGATGACAACACTGTTGAACTTTGGGACAACAATGGCTTTTTATTAAAACCTCTTGAACATAATAGTAGACTCAACAGTGTTAGTTTCAGCCCAAATGGTCAAATCATTGCTTCTGCTGGTGAGGACAACAATGTTCTACTTTGGAAGAGAGATGGAACCCTTCTTCGGCTTTTGCCACATACTGAATCAGTAAAAAGCGTTAGCTTCAGTCCAGATGGTAATATGATTCTTTCTATTACTACCAATAATACTATCAAATTATGGAATATTAACGGTGGAGAAATCAAAACTATTGAAGGAAGTTCAAGTTCTCATTTCCCCTTTAGTTTTAGTAATGATAGCAAGTTACTAGCTGTTTTAAATACAAACTATTCTGAAGGTCGTTTAAAGCTGTATAATCTTAATGGTGTTTGGTTTAAAGATTATGAAGTTTTTGGTTTTAATCCTTCGATTGATTTGAGTTTCAGTCCAGATGGCAAGTCTATTGCGACTGCAAGTGAAGATGGAGTATTAGTTTTGAGTTTGGATCGAGATGAACTTCTTAAGCGTGGTTGCAATTGGGCGCATGACTATTTGAAAAATAGCTTGAAAAATAACCCAGATGTTGACAAGAGCGATCGCACTCTCTGTGATAAAAACAAGCAGTGAAAAATTGCTTTCAGCCCTTTCTGTATCACAGTGTCTGGTAATCCAAACACAATTTAAAATCATAAACATGAATTTTTGTATAGGTTATAGCAACAACAAAACGTAGAAATCTAGAATATGGAATCTAAAATTTAATATGGTTAGGAGTGGTGCGTTAGAATGTCGCTAACGCACCACACGAGGTGTAAAATTAATAGTCGCTTGTTAAAACAAGATTTAAAATCTAAAATCCAAAATCATTTAGCATGGCTGAACTTCCAAAAACTCTTGAAGATGCGATCGCCCAATCACGTGAGGCGACCAAAGCAGCATTGGCAGATGGATGCAAGCGCATACAAGTTGAGTTTTTATTTCCAGAACTCAAACCAATGCCCGTAGCGCAAGAATTTCTGCCAGCTTTTGAAGAATACGGTTCCAAGCTTAAGGTTTTCTTTCCCGACGCGGGTGGCGCAGCCCTTGCTAGTAGGGAATGGGTAGATGTACCGTTTAAGATTTTTGATATTGGCACTGGCAAGTTGTCATTAGAAAAAAAAATTGAGCCGGAAGACGAAATTTTCTTTCTCGTCGCCCCGACTGCTGTAGAGGTAGGTGAGGTAGAAAAGATGGCTCAATTGGTGGGCGACTGCCCCATCGTCATCTTGAATCCCCGTTTGGAAGATTTAGGAGCGGTGGGTATTGGTTATGCAGCCCGACAGTTGCGCGATCGCTTTATCAAAACTATTGAACTGTGCTACTATCTCCGCCCAGTAGATGACGAAACAGTAGTCTTTCGCTGTTATCCGGGACAATGGGAAATTTGGGTAGAAAACGGTGGTAACTATCAAAAGATTGCCGAACTTCCGCAAAAACCATCCGGTGACGATGTCGATCTCATCCTTGCCAAACAAGGTTCCTCACCTGGAACCCCAGGTACACCACCAGCGAAAAAGCCCAATGTGTTTAAGGGTTTGCAACGTTTCTTACGTGCTTTAAGGAATTGAAATTTAATTGAGATTCAGAAGCCAACACTGAGCTGTACTCAGGCAGTGTTGGTATATCATGCAACCTTCGTCCGTAAAAAACTCATTAAACTTTTTAGGAAAGACTGAGTGACAGGTGGCTTTTGCTCGACAGGTTCTGGAGTTGGTTCTGGTAAAGAGACTGTGGGAGGAGACTCTTCTAAAGTCAATGAGGGATTGAAAGCAGCCATAAATTGTTCTTGGGCTAGACCTACAACAATCAGTCGGAAAGCAATCTGCTGCACAACTTCTACAGGTATTCTCAAATGACTGGCAATTTTTTGTAGGGACATATGACCATTGACAAATTCCCAAACTTGCCATTCTTGACTATCAAGCCGCATATCGGGCTGTTTTGCAATCAGACTTGATAAAGCGGAAGTGGGATCTGGCAGCTTATCTGCTAAAGCACTCCAGTCTTTTAATACCCGCAAACCCATAAGAGTTGTCTCAGTTGCCGGAACGCTAAGACCGGTCATTTCCCCGAAGGGTAGGGTTTCTGTGGAATGAGTCGGACGAAATGTAAACAGCCCATCTTTAATTTGAAATAATTCACAGACTTGCCGCATCACTTGGCTGTTAAATAGCAGTTTCAGTTGTTCGGCTTGCAGCAATCCTTGAGATTTAAGGCACAAACCCATTGGCGTATTGATAGGGCAAATTTGAGTCACCCTAGAGACAACACGTTCAGTGATCCACCCCCGTTGCGCGATCGCTAACATCAATCCTTGTTGATCCAAGCGATTGGAAGCGGCTATGACGCGACCTTGATGCAGCCACAGGTGATGAACTCGCATTGTCTGGCTGTTATTCTCGTCAACAAAAACCTCAACTGTCAGCCGTCCTGTCTTGTGTCCTTGCTCTAAAAATTGAAAAAGTTCTGGTAAGGAAAAATCTGCTAAATTCCCTGCAATACCCATAATTTCTCTTACTTAGTTTTTCTTTATTTAATTGATGAAAAATCTTTTTAAACCACGCACTTTTCCATCAAATGCTGTACTAAAAAAATCACTGCCTCACCAACGGACGCTCTTTGAGTTGCGTCAACTTTAACAATTGGGGGACGGCAGTTCCTATCTCTGAAACCAAGTGCAATAGATACATCATCCTCAGACCAAGCTTCCTCCAAGTCAGTATGAGTTAACCCAACAATCATAGGTATCTGCACCCGTTGATTCATAAATTGGAGAATAGTACGAGCTTGACGAAAATCACCAGGTCGGTGGGCTGCGACTAGTAATATGTAGGCATGAGCGTCGCGAATTAACATATCCCACATAAAATTAAAGCGGGACTGACCGGGCGTGCCGTAAAGGTGTAATGCCATATCCGAACCAAATTGCAGCCTACCAAAATCAAAAGCAACTGTCGTTGTTTTCTTGAGTAATGCTGTTTCATCAGTTGCACGGGCATCTGTATCTACGACTTCAATTTCACTGACAGAACGAATAAAAGTTGACTTACCAGCACCGACTGCTCCTGTTACAACCAAGCGCAATATTTCCATTTTTATTTATTGGTAAATAAAAAGTTCCCTTCATTCAGACAAATGTCTAGAGCGATCGATTTGATTATGCTTGTTTAAAATCCCAATCTCAAACCGAGCGATTACGTAATTGTTTAAATTGTTACAATTATTAACTATGTATATCTCACAGTAAGGGCAAGTATTGAACTGTAACTTCTTACCCACCCACATAGTAGTTAGTAGCAATTAACCACTAACCACTAACCACTAACCACTAACTACCTAATTTGCCTGTAACTGAGCATTTAAAGCTTTGTTGATTCTATCCCGTGTTTCTAGCAAATGAGCTTTAGTATAATCATCATTTGAATTTGCCCCATCCAGCTTTTCATGAAGTTGTCGCAATTTATACCAAGCGAGAGTGCGAGCGTCTTCTGGAACATTCTCTTTGCGTAACACCATACTCATTAAAATGTCTAGATACTGCCGCTGCAAGCCCCGGCGCAAACTAGAAATTTTCAGGGGTTTTCCGTTGGGTTTGAGCACCTCACTCCAAATACCATCTTGCAAAGTATTAAACAGTTCTGGTAAGGTGAGAGATTGCTCGGGTGAACTCTTAAGTTCAATGTCTTTGAGACGGGAGAGGCGATCGCCTGAGAGCAAATCCAATAACACCGAACCTTGCATAAACAGAACCAAATCGTGAATTGGGTAATCCAAGCGACCAGTTCGGGGAGCACTTCCCCAGTGACGCCAGCGAGACGGTGCTAATTTATTCAGAAGTTCGGGTGGAAAAATCAAAGCGTCCTCAGCAAAGACATATTTTTGCAGAATTTCCAGCGCTTGCCGTTGCTGTTGGACGGGAACGGGTTGAAATGGTAATTGCCCTTGGGGATTGCCTGCATGAACGCGGTAGAAAGACTGACCGCCGATGTATTTTGAGGCATAGTAAATATTTTGGAAATAGTTACTAAATACTGTGCCAAATCGTTCCTTTACATCACTAAAACTTTCACCGATGCTAGGGTAACTCTTGTTAAGGCGATCCCACATTAACCGTGCATTATCCAATTGTCCCTGGGAATAAAGCAGTACGTTACTGCTGTTGTCCCATGCATTAGCGGTTGGATCGAGGTCAAAAACATCTTCATCTGTGGAATAACTTAATTCGGATTGGTAAGATTGACTGGCAATCTTTTCTAAAAAGGGCTTTTCTGCAGTGGGAGTTGCTCCTGGAATGGGTGTGTAAC
Source organism: Scytonema sp. NUACC21 (assembly GCF_054684315.1). Lineage (NCBI taxonomy): Bacteria > Bacillati > Cyanobacteriota > Cyanophyceae > Nostocales > Scytonemataceae > Scytonema > Scytonema sp. NUACC21. The sequence goes on from NZ_BAAFZH010000099.1 coordinate 132,937, forward strand.
CATACTGAATAGCCCATTCATCATAAGGTCCTACCATACCGGGCAAATAATCTCCCTGTTTGGTGCCTTTTGGTGCAATGTTCGGTGGAATGTAGTCCATTACTGAGGAAATAAGACCCTTGCTGCGAGTAATTTCAGTATTGTTCAATTGCTCTGGGGGAAGCAGAGTACTTCCACGGAAATTATGCCTTAACCCCAAGGTATGCCCAACTTCATGGGCAATAATCAGACGTAGATATTGATGGATATAGTTTTTCACCTGCTCGCTACTTGGTGGTATGTCTTGTAAAAGCGACATTGCCATAGAACCAAAAGCAAATTGGTTGGCTGCTTCCATTCCGTAGCAGAGATCGAACTCTCCTGCAAGTTTTGATAAGTGGCTAGTTAATCCCCTTGTTTCCCCATTTTGGTTGAGACTATCGTTCTTTTTCGCCCCGAAGTTACTGTTGCAAAGCAGGTTGTTCTGCATTAATGCTGATAAGGTAGTCCGAGTTTGTGTTTGGTTGGGTTGTACGATTTTGCGATATTCGCCCTTAAGTGCTCGCACAAAGCTTCCATCAACAAGAATATCGGCATCCAGAATTTCTCCAGTCAGAGGATTGACACGAGATGGTCCTAGGGCAAAATATCCATCGACGGTGTTAATCCATCGAATGGTGTTATAACGTATATCTGCAGGGTCCCAAGTTGCATCATCTGGCATCTGACGAACTTGAATGGCATCCTTAAATCCAGCTTTTTCAAAAGCTTTATTCCACGCTCTGGCTTAGTCCAAATTGTGAGCGATCCGCAGCGCACTCCAGACTCCTACGAACCGGCGAACGCCCTGCGAAACGAATACGTTGTTGAAATTACAGGCAGGGTAACACAACGTCCTGAAGAATCTCTGAATTCTCGCATACCTACAGGCGAAATTGAAATTTACGCCGACAATATCAAACTGCTGAATCCTGTCCGCAAACAGCTTCCATTTCAAGTTTCAACCGCAGACGCCGATCCGGTGCGGGAGGACTTACGGCTGAAATATCGTTATTTGGACTTGCGACGCGATCGCATGGCAAATAACTTGCAGCTGCGACATCAGGTTGTAAAAGCTATCCGCCGTTACTTAGAAGATGTGGAAGGTTTTGTAGAAATTGAAACTCCTGTCCTGACTCGTTCCACTCCGGAAGGTGCCCGTGATTACCTTGTGCCCAGTCGCGTCAACCCCGGCGAATGGTTTGCTTTACCACAATCACCCCAACTCTTCAAACAGTTACTGATGGTTTCTGGATTTGACAGATACTATCAAATTGCTCGTTGCTTCCGAGATGAAGACTTACGTGCCGACAGACAACCGGACTTTACTCAATTGGACATGGAAATGAGCTTCATGTCCCAAGAGGAAATTATCGAACTCAACGAAAAATTGGTTTGTCACATATTCAAAACCGTTAAGAATGTTGAGATACAACGCCCTTTCCCGCGTCTAACTTATGCAGAGGCGATGGAACGCTACGGTAGTGATAAACCAGACACGCGTTATAATTTAGAGCTCGTGAATGTCTCCCATATCCTAAAAGACTGTGGTTTTAAAGTCTTTAGGGAAGCTGTTGCCAATGGTGGAATTGTCAAAATTCTTCCTATTCCAAACGGGGACACTATCTCTAATGTTCGGATCAAACCAGGTGGCGATGTCTTTAAAGAAGCTGCGGATGCAGGTGCTCAGGGTTTGGCATACATTCGGGTAAGAGATGATGGTGACATTGACACCATTAACGCGATTAAAACGAACCTGACAGAGGAACAAAAGCAAGAAATTTTACGTCTTACAGATGCAAAGCCGGGACATTTACTACTCTTTGGTGCTGGTGACACTGCTACTGTAAATAAAACTTTAGACAGGCTGCGACAAGTTGTTGCTAGAGAATTCGGATTGATAGATCCAGAAAAAATTAACTTGCTTTGGCTCACAGACTTCCCCATGTTTGAATGGAATGCTGAAGAAAAGCGTCTGGAAGCACTACACCACCCATTTACCGCACCAAATCCTGATGATTTAAGTGACATCAAAACTGCAAGGGCACAAGCATACGATTTAGTGTTCAACGGTTTTGAAGTTGGTGGTGGGAGTCTGCGAATTTATCAACGGGAAATTCAGGAGCAAGTCTTTGAGGCGGTAGGGTTGTCCCCAGAAGAAGCACAGAATAAATTTGGCTTTCTGCTGGAGGCGTTTGAGTATGGAACTCCACCCCACGGAGGGATTGCCTATGGTCTGGATCGCTTAGTTATGTTGTTATCTGGTGAAGAGTCAATTCGAGATGTTATTGCTTTTCCAAAAACTCAACAAGCACGTTGTGTTTTAACAGATGCACCTTCAACCGTAGATGCAAAGCAGCTCAAAGAGTTGCAAGTTGCTTCAACTTATAAACCAAAGTCATAAGCCATTAGGCTGTACAATTCACAGTTGTCAGGGCGCAAGACCGCCGCGCCCCTACTGTATGTACAAAATTTGAAGAAAAATGAAAATCTTACGGATATAACATTTTGAAGTAAGTATATTATAAGTTTTGAATATATCTGTCAGTCGCTTCACTGAGAAAGACACGAAAAATAAAGATTTTTGGTAGTAATTTCATTAATTTTTTTCATTATTTCAGTATTTAACCAGACATGATATTATTGTGAAAGTGCAAAGTAAGACTGCTATAGTTTAAGTAAAACTAAGTACGTTTAACGTAACCTTCTTGTTAAGTGGCGTATCTACCATAGCTGGTATCAGATTACATAGAAGGTGTGACTGGCTGCAGTTAAGTGCGTAAGTGTATCACTGTAGTGCAGTTTGGCTGATTAAATTTTTGTTAGTAACCGGGTCTTCTCCAGATACAGCGGAACGTGGCGCAAGCCATAAGGAGGGACTTTATGCCCAAAGTGTATTTGATTAATACAGACAAGCAACCCTTAGACCCAATTCATCCTACTGCTACAACACAGCTATTAAGAAACGGTAAAGCTACTATCTTCCAAATTTTCCCATTTACTCTAACCCTCAAAGAAGCTAAACCACAGCTGCAATATTTCTGTCTTTACAGCTTACATTCTGTCAGTTTTGCAATCGGGTAATAATATCGACTATGAATCCATTTATCTGGTTTAAGAATAGTGACAAGATAGCGCGTTCTGAGTATCCAAGTGCTTCGGATGCTCATAGAAGGTCTGCATTGTTAAAAAGAATTTGGGCGAACTACTTCTTAACCATCATTTTTGCTAACGCAGTGGTTTGGGCGGCAGCTTTATTTTATGTGGTGAAAGCAAAAACATCATACGTGAGTGAGTGGTCTATTAATATTCCCGGACAAGCCACGAATGCTAACATTAACCTGCCCAATATTGGTCAAGCGACTTCCCAAGACAGCTCTGCCTATTCCGCAACTACCTATGACCCCAGAGAAAATTATAAAGCTATTGCTAGTAGCGAACAGGTATTAAAGGCAGCAGCTATGGCTGCAAATATGCCGTTGCCAGAATTTGGTAAGCCTAAAATTAAGATTGTCGATAACACAACCCTGATGCAGTTTTCACTAAAAGGGTCTTCTCCAGAAGAAGCTCAAAAAAAGTCTCAGGCGTTATATCAAGCATTAGAAAACAAGCTCAATCAGCTCAGGAGAGAAGAGGTTTATCAACAAAATACACGTTTACAAAGCGGTATTGAGGATTTAAGAAGAAAACTCAAAAAATCTCAAGAACGTCTTTCCAATTATAAAGCTAAGTCCGGTATGAGTTCAGATGAACAACTCAGCAATTTAGCAGTCAACATTGAAACACTACGCAGACAACGTGCTGAGTTAGTCGCTCAAGAGCAACTGTCTAAAGCTCGTTTAATAGAGCTGTCAACTAATTTAGGTTTATCTTCTCAAGAAGCATCAGATGCATTTACCCTTCAAGCAGATACACTCTTTCAAAAATATTTACAAAGTTATAACGATGCAAAAGGTAAATTGATTACTTTGACGGCAAAATTTTTACCAAATCATCCGATAGTGGTTACTCAACAAACGGAGGTTGATTCGGCTGAAGCAGCTCTTGTGAAAAGAGCTTCATCACTTTTAAATCGTCCGTTTAGTATAGAGACTATAGATAAGCTCAATTTTGGTAACACCGATACAAGTGGATCTAAGCGGACTAATTTTTCAGAACAACTGGTGACAGCTACTGTAGAAACTCAGGGTTTACAAGCGCAAGTCAAGGCATTAGACCGAGAAATCACCGAGTTAGAAATGAGGCTAAAAGGCTTATCACAACGACAAGCAGTTATTGAAGATTTAAAGCGCGATGTACAAGTTTCCGAAGCAGTTTTTTCATCTACTATTGCTCGATTAGATCTTGCTAAATCAAGTATTTCCGCTTCTTATCCTCAAATTCAAATTATGTCAAAACCTAGTTTGCCAGAAGAACCTGCTGGTCCTACAAAGGAAATGGTTTTGATGGGTACGTTAGTCAGTTCTATTTTCTTAAGTAGTGGAATCCTAGCAATGGGACGACGAGCCCAACAGAATTTTGTTAATTATTCTGTGAAAGAACGCAGTTAAAATATCGAAACCAATAGCAATGAAACCTGAAAATTTCCCTGAAAGAGTCGTTTGGTACTCAATAATAGGAACATACGTCATCTATTTTTGTGGCTTACAGTATACGTTTGTACCTTTTATTCCCTGGATTCTTACACTATATTTGGTGAAAAAGCTTTGGTTTCAAACAAAGGAAACACCACAAGAGGATAAAATTGTTATTCCACCTGCAGTGTGGATATGGATTATTGCTGTCTTGGTTGTAGAATTTACCTTAATTGTCAATCACCAAGATTGGAATTTAGGGCTTCAACAAACTATTTTTACTTCAATTAACTGGGCGAGAGGTTGGGGGCTTGTCGCTTTATTTCCTCTAATTGGCTGTCTGAAAATTAGACCCCAACTTATTTACAGAGCTATTTGCATTGTTTGTTTGCAAAGCCTGGTTTTAATACCTATCTGTTATGCAGCAAGTATAATCAATTTACCCAGCCCTCTTTATACCTCTCCCTTGAAGTCCATATCTGGTGGAGGAAAATTATACTATGACGTATATTTACATATAGTAGACCCGGAAAATGGTGGTCAAATACGGTTATCACTGTTTACACCTTGGGCACCTGCTCTTGGACTGGTAGGAAATGTGTACTTGGTACTTGCAAGTCGAGAATCAAATAAATTATGGCGATATATAGGTATGATTGGAGCGATCGCCATGATTTTTGTTTCAGTTTCTCGACTGGCGATAATAAGTCTTCCTACCATCCCAGTCTTAACTTGGTATGCCATCAACTTTACCCGTCCTTACATACAGATTATCACTGGGTTAGCAAGTTTATTTTCAACCATATTCAGTCAATATCTCATTGAATTATTTCAAGACTTGAAAGACGCCTTCACCAGTGCCAGAGCGCAGTCTTCAAGAGTTAGGGAAGTCTTGGGACGTTTGGCATTGCAGCAATGGTGGAATGATGCGCCTGTTTGGGGTCATGGCATTACTCCAGCTAAAGGGCCAAAACTCACAGCAGAAATGCCAATAGGTTCTCATCACACATGGTTTGGTCTTTTATACATTAATGGACTTATAGGTACAGTTGCTATTAGCATTGCCTTTGCCATAAGCTTAATAACTTTATTAGTGAAAGCTCAAGATGAGCGAATAGCTAAAGTAGGCTTAAGCATCTTTTTAGTTCTTCTTTTTTTCACGTTTGGTGAAAACGTAGATGCTCTTGCGTATGTTTATTGGCCTGGTTTAGTCATGTTGGGTATTGCCTTCAAACAAGGCACAAAAATTCCCGAATCGAAAGATAGGTTCCTACACGGTAGCGATCGGGCTCCTATAGAAGCGATTCCTAACTCCAGTCCTAATTATGTTATTGAATACAGCCAGAAAATATTTAATCAGCTCAAGCAAAAATTATCTAATAAATTTGTTCGCAACATGGGTTGGCTTGGTGGAGCCGAGCTGATAAACCGTGTTTTTCGTTTGGGCTCAACAGTCGTATTAGCTCGAGTACTCACTGCTTATGATTACGGTTTATTAGCAGTGGTCATGACAACTTACGATTTTGCATCCGTTTTTGTCCAAAAATCTGGAATTGGAGCTAAATTAATTCAAGCTGAGGAGGAGGATCTGCAAGCTTTATGCAATACAGGTTATTGGTTAAGTTGGATTCTCTGTAGCATACTGTTTGTCATTCAATGTGTTGTTGCTATTATTCTTTCATTAGTTTATCATGATAAAAATCTTATTTTGCCCATTTCTGTCATAGGTTTATCCTATTTGCTAATACCACTTTTTGAGGTTCAATCTGCACTTGTTCAACGTGAAAATAGATTAGATGTTATTGCTACCTGTAATGCTTTACAGGGAATGATTGGTAATGTTATGACTGTCGTTTTAGCCCTGTTAGGAATGGGAATTTGGGCAGTTATGATACCTTTTGTATTATCAACTTTCGTTTGGGTATTTATCAATAGAAAGAATAATAGTTGGCGTCCTAAAAAATCATTCACTCTCGATCGCTGGCAAGAAATCGCTTTATTTGGAAAAAATATTTTGATTATTGAACTTTTAAACAAGCTTCGAGCTAATTTGGATTATTTACTGGTTGGAGCTTTTTTAGGAATCAAGGAACTAGGAATTTATTATTTTGCTTTTAATGCAGGGATTGGCATTAGCTTAAATGTGATCAATGCCTTTGTTGCATCTTTATATCCCTACTTATGTACGGCAAGAGAAAACATTCAGGAAATGCAGAAAAAATATTTTCAAAGTTTAAAAACAATTGCTTCGATTGTGATTCCACTTGTACTTCTACAGTCAGCGTTATCTAACTTTTATGTACCAATTATTTTCGGTCAAAAGTGGGTAGAAGCAGTTCCAATATTAATTCTAGTTTGCCTTTCAGCTATTCCACGACCATTTGCAGAAGCAGCATCTATACTCCTGATTGCTGTAGACAAAGGTCAGACGACTGTTTATTGGAACATAATTTTTACAGTGTTGTTTGGGCTTAGTTTACTACTTACGGTTCAATGGGGAGTATTATGGGTAGCCTCGACAGTTCTGATTATTCACCTATTGGCTATTCCTGTTTTTACTTTATGGGCAACTAGACGCGTATTTACTAAAAGTTAATTACCTAGCTATTATATAAATTTCATAAAGCTTGTTTAAAAATTTACATACTAGGAGAATTGCTTGGATTAAACCACTTAAAATAGATGTATTCCATCTGGCAGAGTGTAAAAGACTTTATTTTGTATAAAATCTCACATTTTCTCCCTCTGCCCTTTGACCTCTGTCTTGCTTCGATAAATAGGTACAAGAGTTTCATACAAGAGCTTTTTTCATACGCAAAAACAGGCTAAGCATCTGCCATTGAGATTTTTTAATAGTGTATCTAAAACCTCAATTGCAAAGATTTTCATGAGAGAAAAACATGGAGCCTGAACGTGCAATCACATGTCTTTTTTAAAGAATCAACACCAACAATCGAGCCAGTTCTCCAGGGTATTCACAGACCAAAGTGGTCTGTTATGATTCCAACTTACAATCGTACAGAATACCTAGAGCAAACGCTGCACAGCGTTCTTCAACAAGCCTATAGTCCTGATGAAATGCAGATAGAGGTTATTGATAATTGTTCGATTTCTGACGAGGTACAAAGAATTGTTGAGAAAGTAGGCAAAAATCGAGTTTCTTTTTTTAAACAACCTTACAACTTAGGCTTAGTTGGTAACCTAAATACCTGTCTCAGGCGAGCTCGCGGTCATTTAGTTCACATTCTACATGATGACGATCTGGTCTTGCCGGGATTTTACAACCACCTGGAAAAAGCTTTCGAGCAAGAAACAGCTATTGGAGCAGCGTTTTGTCGTTATGCTCATGTAGATGAAAACAATAACCAGCGCTACTTATCCCGGCTTCAAAAAGAGGCTCCAGGTATTATCTCTAAATGGTTAGAACGTATTGCTGTAGAACAGCAGCTACAACCTCCAGCTATCGTCGTTAAACGTAGTGTTTATGAAAGGTTGGGCGGCTTCTATCCAGAATTACCCCACTGTAACGACTGGGAAATGTGGAAAAGAATAGCAGCATTTTACCCCGTGTGGTACGAGCCTCAAACGCTAGCATATTATCGCGAACATTCTAATGCAGACAGTCGCACCTCTTTTAAGACCGGTCAAAACCTTGTTGAATTGCGTAAATCAATTGAAATTTCTCAGTCATATTTACCCAAAGAACTTATTCGAGATTTCTCAATGAAAGCTCGTGAAAAGTCTGCCCTTTGGGGATTGCTAATTGCTCGTAGAGCCTTAAGTAGAGGTGATATAGCAACTGCGAGAAATCAAATTCGAGAAGCACTTAAGTGCTGTTTATCTTTAAAAGTTCTTAGCACTTTGTCTTTTCTGCCGTTTATGGCTGTGGCTGGTGCTTTTAAAAAGCAGTTTGTACAAGTATCAATGCCTTCAATGCAGTCTCATCGCAAAGAAAGCCCTATTTAATCATTTCTTTAAATTCAATATTGAGGAAGAGAGAGGAGCTATTGTGAAAGTTTTGTATTTTATTCAATCTCATACTAATCCAGAACAAATAACTAGGTTAGTTCAAATTATCAAAAAATCGAGTCCCCAGTCTTATATATTACTTAGCCATAACTTTAATTGCAGTCCATTAGACGTGGAACAGTTCCGTAGCTTCTCAAATATAGAAATTGTCGATTGTGACAGGAGCCGAGGAGATTTTTCTATTTTAAAAGGATACTTGGATGCAATTGATTGGCTTTTTCACAAGCAATTTGAATTTGATTGGCTTGTTAACATTTCCGGTCAAGATTATCCTACTCAACCACTACCTAAGATAGAGAAATTTTTAGCTGAAACTCAATATGATTGCTTTTTAGAATACTATAATATGTCTTCTGTAAAGAATCCATTAAGTAGTCAGGAATCTAGGGAACGCTATCTTTATAAATACTGGCGATCGGACAAATTATTGTCACGCTGGCAAAGGGCTGTAATAAAGATTCCTAGAACGATAATTAATAATTCTCAGTCTTTTATCAGGATAAATTCTTCCTACGGGTTATCTTTAGGAGTCCTTCATCTTCCCTCTCCGTTTAATGAAAAATTTCAATGTTATACGGGAGGTTATTACCACACAATTTCCTACAAGTGCGTTCAATATATCTATGATTTTTGTCGCAAAAATCCCGATTTAGTAGATTACTACAAACGGACTTGTCTTCCTGAAGAATCTTTTTTGCAAACTATTTTACTAAATAGTCAATTATTTAATATTTGTAACAATAGTAAGCGCTATGTTAATTGGAGTCATAGCCGTTTGGGTCATCCCAATATACTTGATACTGAAGATTACTCAAGATTAATTGGAGGAGATTTTCACTTTGCTAGAAAATTTGATATTCAACGGGATAGACAAATTTTAGATTTACTTGATGTTTGGATACTTGAAAATTAGACGGTTGAATTAGTTAATGGATATGAAAACAGTTTCTGTCATTATTCCAGTATATGGAGTTGAAAAATACATAGGTGATACTATTCAATCGGTTTTGTCTCAAACATACAAAAATTTAGAAATTATTGTTGTAAACGATGATTCACCAGATGGGAGTTTAGGAATTTGCCAGCAGTTTACCGATTCTAGAATTAAAATTATTTGCCAGAAAAATCGCGGTTTAGCAGGAGCTAGAAACACTGGAATTCGCCATGCTACAGGAGACTATATAGCTTTTTTAGATGGAGATGATTTATGGTTGGCACAAAAAATAGAAAAGCACATTGAACATTTAGAAAATAATCCTAAAGTCGGAATTAGCTATAGTTGTTCAGCTTTCATTAATGAACTAGGTCATTCTTTAGGTACCTATCAAAATCCCAAGCTCAAAGGAATCGAATTATCCGATTTATTGCGCGAAAATGTAGTTGGAAATGGGTCATCTGCAGTGATTCGCCGCAAAGTATTAGAAGAAATTCAATATGAAGATAACCTTTACGGTACTGTTGAAATTTTCTATTTTGATGAGCAATTTCGTCAAGCAGAAGACATTGAATGCTGGATTCGTATTGCTATCCAAACGAAATGGCTTATAGAAGGTATACCCGAAAGATTAACACTTTATCGCGTGAATTCAGGAGGGCTTTCTGCAAATCTGTTAAAGCAATTGGATTACACAGAAAAATTGATTGAAAAAATCCGTTCTTATGCTCCACAAATAATCTCTAAATCAGAAAATCTTGTCAGAGCTTACAGTCTACGATATTTAGCTAGAAGTGCAGTACGTCGGAAAGACAATTTATTAGCTATTCAGATGATACATCGCGCTATTAAGACAGACTGGCGTATTCTTGTTGAGCAACCTCGACGCACTCTCTTAACCTTGATAGCTGCTTATTTACTCTGGCTAATACCACAAGTTCTTTATTCTCGCATAGAGGTATTTGTCTCTCAAATTAAAAAGGCTATCCGAAAGTATCCAGTTTTGCAAAATCAGCTTAGTCGATGAGACGCAACAGTGTTTTTTGTTTTCAGCAACCGATTTATTTAAGGAACAGTATTCTCCCGAGTATCACTTAATTCAAGTTTTGTAAACAAATTCTCTTTGGCGACTTAAAATGGTTATAGATTTTCCAAAATTAGTTTCTGTTATTATTCCAATGTATGGGGCTGAAAAATTTATAAAATCTACCATACAATCCGTGCTAGAGCAGAGTTACAAAAACCTGGAAATATTAATTATCGATGATGAATCTCCAGACAAAAGCGTAGAAATATGTCAACAATTTACAGATTCTAGAATTCAGATAATTCGTCAGAAGAATCGAGGATTAGCTGGAGCGCGAAACACGGGTATCCGTCATGCTCGTGGTGAATATTTGGCTTTTTTAGATGCAGATGATTTGTGGTTATCAAACAAAATAGAAAAACATATCGCTCATTTAGAATCTTGTCCGGAAATAGGTGTGAGTTTTAGCCGTTCTGCATTTATTGACGAAAAAGGCAATCCTTGGGGTATGTATCAGATGTCCAAGCTGAAGGATATCACTCCATTAGATTTACTATGCCGTACCCCGATTGGGAATGGTTCAGCAGCTGTATTTCGGCGACAAGTCTTTGAGGAAATTAAATTTCTAGATAATCTTTATGGTTCAATAGAAGAGTTTTATTTTGATGAACACTTCCGTGAGTCGGAAGATGTTGAATGCTGGCTGCGAATAGCAATTCTAACCAATTGGAAGATTGAGGGAATTGCTCAAGCTTTAACGCTTTATCGGGTAAATTCTAGCGGATTATCAGCTAACCTTCATAAAAAGTTGGAGTCTTGGAAAAAGTTGATTGAAAAAGTTCGTTCTTATGCTCCAGAACAGGTCGTACAGTGGGAGAAGCCTGCTATGGCTTACCATTTCAGGTATTTAGCTCGTCGAGCAGTGACTTTACATGCAGGTACAGAATCTCTACAATTGTGGCACCAAGCCATATTTACCTACTGGCGCATCTTGATAGAAGAACCTCGACGTACATTAATCACTGGGGCAGCTGCTTATATGATTTGGCTTCTACCTGTACCTTTGTGTAAACGGATTGAGGAATTAGCTCGAAAAATAACAGGAGCACTACAAAGACAGCGCATTCTTCAAGAGCAAACTATGGAAGCACAATCTTGAGAGTGGTTGCTCATAAAAGCAATGGAAGTTAACTATACAGTTTCTTATTGTTCTGAAAATGCGTTTCCGAATTTGGCAAAATCGCAGATTAGCTCAAGTAGGCATTCTCGCAGCCATAACCTTAATGGTTGCGGTGTCGCTTCAACAACTTAAAACCCACACCGTTGTCGGCAACCTCATATCTCCAAAAGTCAGTATAGCTGATTCCAAAGCTTACAAACAAGACGCGCTTTTAGGTACTACAAATGTATCTTTGGGCGGTGGTGGTTATGTGACTGGTATTTACACACACCCGCAGGAACGCGATTTGGTGTATATCAAAACTGACGTTGGTGGTTTTTATCGTTGGAATTCTGCATCCAAGAGTTGGATACCACTGACCGAACAATTTTCACTTGCTCAAAACAATTATTATGGGGGAGAAGCTTTAGCACTCGATCCTAATAACCCAAATGTAGTCTATATTGCCGGGGGCAAGTATACTAGCGACTGGTGGCAGTATAAAGGCACTATCTTCAAATCTACAGATAAGGGTAAAACTTGGACGAAGCTGAATCTGGACTTGAAAATGGGCGGAAATGAAGATATTCGATGGGCGGGAGAAAGACTGGTTGTTAATCCATTTAATTCTCAAGTGCTCTTTTTTGGTTCGCGATTAGATGGGCTTTGGAAGTCTTTGGATGGTGGTAAGACTTGGGCAAAAGTACAATCTTTTCCTGGAAAGTTAAAACAGGGTATTGGTATTACTGCTATCGTCTTTAGCAAATTTGAATCTGGCACAGTTTATGCTGTTGCCTATGAAGATGGAATCTATAAATCAACTGATACTGGTATTACATGGACTAAGTTAGCAAATAGCCCATCAAAAGTCCATCGCATTGCGATCGCTTCAGAAGATGTTTTGTATGTCACCCACAGTTCTGGTGTGAGTCAGTATACTAACGGCGCTTGGACTAACATCACACCCTTCAATAGCAAACTAGCTTTCAATGCCATTAGTATTAATCCTACTAGTGCCAAAGAAATCCTGGTTGCCACATTTGTTCCCAAGAACACGCAAATTTATCATTCATTAGATGGAGGAATAACCTGGAAAGAACAGAAACGTCAAGCCAACAATACAGTTCCTTGGTGGAATGATGATATGGTGTCTCACGGTTCAGTGGCTGCAATTGAATTTGACGCCAAAGTTGCTGGTAGAGCTTGGTTGACTGATTGGTACGGTATTTGGCGGACAGACAATATCAATGCCAAACCAGTTACCTGGACAAATTATCAGCAAGGACATGAAGAAGTTGTCACTTTCACTTTGGTATCACCTCCCTCCGGTCCTTTGTTACTGAGTGGGGTAGCAGATGTAGACGGTTTCTATCACAACCAAGGACTAGATGCTTACCCATCCAGAAATTTTGGTGGCAAAGGTCCGGCATTTCAGGATACTTACAGCATCGCCTATTCTGAAACAAATCCAAAAGCAATGGTACGAGTTGGTGGAAATAGATACAACAATACTTACTCGGGAGCCACTTCCCTTGATGGAGGTTTGACATGGAAGCAGTTTGGCTCTTTTCCAAAAGACACTATACCGACACGGGTAGCTATGTCTGCAACTAACCCAAATCTCACGATCGTCACAGTCAGTGAAGGTCAACCCTTGCGGACAACTGATGGTGGCAATTCTTGGGAACAGGTTTCTGGATTGCCTAACGGTTTCACAGGACCTTGGAATTGGTTGCAACCTCTTGTAGCAGACAAAGTAGATGGCAATACGTTTTATTACTATGCCAATGGCAAGCTTTACCGTAGCACTGATGGAGGCGCATCTTTTGAGATCATCTCTGCATCCATTCCCCACGCGGATTGGCACTCTTTGAAATCAGTTCCTGGCGTGAAAGGTGAATTGTGGCTCAGTATGGACAATCAAGGACTGTACCACTCAACTAATGCCGGTCAAACTTTTTCCCGTATTCAAGGGGTAAAACGAGCATATCTATTTGCTCTGGGTAAACCTCAGCCTGGAAGTCGTGTTCCTGCACTCTATTTATACGGGGAAATCGATAACATGGGCGGGGGTATCTTCCGTTCTTTAGATAGGGGAAAAACATGGAAGAAAATAGGCGATCGCACTAAACCTATTGGCAATAATCCAAATACTATGGAAGCGAGCAGACAGGAGTTCGGTCTAGTTTTTATTGGTACTAATGGTAGGGGGATTTATTACGGCAGTCAATAAATAAGTAAGTAGGTCGGTGCAAATAAAGTTAACAAGTTAAGGTCATTTTTAAGAGTTATAGTCTTTTTTCATTCCTTAACAGAAATGCTTTTAATTTCACTGACATACTTAGTTAAAAAAACGCTAATTCCGACGATTTACAAAGTAAAATTTCCACCTTACAACCCAATATAATTCAGAACTCCCCTGGCTAGTAACCGGGTTCTTATGTTCTCAATTATCTTTTACTCAACTGTGTTGTTCCCTAAGTTCAGTTTCTTCCTTTAAGCAAAATAATCCTTTATTTTTCAATCTTCCCAGTGGTTCAGAAACAAGTTTACTTGCTTAATGTAAGCATACATAACATCACATTAGTGGAGTTATTAGAAAAACTTCGATTCGGTGGTGTTGTGTTTACTCCTAACGTAGATCACCTGATAAAGTTACAGAGCGATCGGGAGTTCTATCGTATTTATCAAGAGGCAGACTATAGAGTTTGTGATAGCCAGATATTGATGTATGCCTCTAAATTCTTGGGAAATTCTATCAAGGAAAAAATACCTGGTTCCGATTTGTTTCCCGCTTTTTATCATTATTACAAAAATGATGAAAAAATCAAGATATTCTTACTAGGTGGATTTGGAAATGTAGCACACAAAGCTCAGCAAAAAATCAATTCAAAAGTTGGTCGAAATATGGTCGTTGCAACTTATTCACCCAGCTTTGGTTTTGAGAAAAATGAAGAAGAGTGTCAAAAGATTGTTTCGATGATTAACTCATCAGGAGCTACAGTTTTAGCTGTAGGTGTGGGTGCTCCTAAGCAGGAAATGTGGATTGTTAAATACAGAAATCAACTCAAGAATATCAAAACATTTTTTGCTATTGGTGCAACTATCAATTTTGAGGCGGGAGTTGTAGAGAGAGCACCTAAATGGATGAGCAAGGTAGGCTTGGAGTGGCTTTACAGGCTCTCATGCGAACCTAGACGACTCTGGAAGAGATATTTGTTTGATGCTGTTCCATTCTTGTATCTTATTCTCCAACAGCGTTTTCAGCTTTACACGAATCCCTGGTTACTTGACAAGCCATATGACGTTGGGCTTCACCAAGAGCGGAGCCCAAAACCATTAAGCTAAATCCTAGCTACCTCTGTTAATTTTCCCCTTGGGTTTTTCCTCAAGGGGTATTTTACTTTTTGGCTGTGCAGACCCGCTCGAGTGACTGGCTCACCACGAAAAATCAAAGTAGGCTTTCAGGTGAGATAAAAAAAGGAAGTAATACTTCTTTTGTAGAAAAAACATTGACTTTTAAGTGCTTGTTTGTTTGCCAGAACATAACAAGGCTACGCATAGCAAATGTTATCAATCTTCTAAAAAACTGTCAACTCCCCGAGGGGACTGTCAACTAAAATCCTGATGTGCATCTCTGTATAACTGATGAAACCAGGAAGCACGCTACAGTTATAGCATCAGGTGAAATACACAACACATTTTAGGTGAGTTAAGTGTGATATATAAGATAAGTGGCATTAGTGAGATAAGTAATATAGCTGAGGTAATATTAATAGGAAATATTGTTTTGCTAGCATATCTTGAAATGACCATGCTAAACACAGCCCAACTTTGTTTTGTTTGTATGGGCAGTTGCAAGAACTACCACCCTTGCATAGATATTCAAATTAGCCGACATAAATAGATAACAGTACGAGAAGCTAATCGGTATAAGGGTTATTTTAACAAACTTCTACGAGAAAACACAATTCCTATTTTTATCTAAATTTGATTTTTCATTATTTTCCCAGGGTGTCATGTTTAGATTTGAATAATTATTTCACCCTATAGTGACAAGACTGACAATTTATTTTTACCATAAACAAGAAGAAAACAATAGCCCTGGTTATTGGCTCAAACTTAGTTAAAGCTATTCTATAAATATTACTTTTATTACTTTTATCACTTTTATTACTATGGGTATATAATTGGAATTAGGAACAGTCTATACAAACAAAAAAACAATTAAAATAGCATTTATTCATACTCAATTTTTCAAAGATATTGTGAAGTTGTAATTAAAAAGCTTGATGCAAAATTTAATTGCAATGAGATTACAATTAGGTTATGCTCACATATCGAAGACAAATTAATACAGTATTTCATTCATTGGTGTATTAAATGATGAAAAACAAAAATTCACAAACAACGGTATCGATATATACTGATTTTCTAGTGACTTAAGAGAAAAGATTTTCGTGATTATCAAATCGAGGTTATTACTAAGTAACTGTTTTAGATAAAAACCTTGACACAATGGCGCTCGTCGGGGTCGCATACTGGCTCTAATGTCAAAAATGCATCATAACTGATAGTTGTGTCAGGTTGAAGCATGGAGGCGGACTCTAATGCTCTTTCAATCTAATTCCCTCCAGTGGAACTGTCTTGGCAAGTTGAGAGGATTGCCAAGTTAGATGAAGGCATTGCTCAATCCAAAAATCGATTTGAGGATGCCATTGTTCGATCGAACCTAGTATTTACTAGAAACAGCCAACAATTGCCTCTAGGGAATTTACAGGTGGGAGAACTGCGAGAAAAACTCCATTCAGACGATCGGGATATACTTGGCTGAATCCCAGCTGTCTATTGAACAAATACGGTTATACAGTTGGGATTTAGATTTAAAAGCCACTGCCCTTGGAGTATTCTCCACCATTACAAGTAGCGCGATTTTAGATTGTGAAACCCTTGATTCAGGATTGTGAGAAGCCGCTTTTAGGTACAAATTTAAAATTCAACGTTTCTGATTCGCCTAGAGAGGTCAACCATGAGTGTAACTACCCCAGAATTTGAAGAAGTAACAATACTAAAAACCCGGTTTCACAAGCTTACGGCTTGTGAATTGATTTCATATGTTGTAGAAGCCGCGAAAACTCAACAGAAAAAAATTGTAGGTAATGTTAATATCCGGGCAATAAATTTTGCTTATGACCTTCCCTGGTACCGCCACTTCTTGAACAATGCTGATTTGGTTTTCTGCGATGGGTTTGGTGTGCTTCTAGCATCAAAACTTTTTGGCTATTCTGTGGAAGCCAAACATCGCATGACTTGTCCCGACTATATAGAAAGTTTGGCTTTAGCTTGTGAAAGAAATAATGTTTCCTTATTTCTGCTGGCTAGTAAACCGGGTGTAGTGGATAAGGCGATCGCTAAGTTAACTGCCCTTGCACCAAACTTAAAAGTACAAGGACATCATGGCTATTTTAATAAGTTTGGTTCTGAAAACGATGCCGTGATTCAGAAGATTAACGAGTTTAAGCCAGGAATCCTGTACATAGGTTTTGGAATGCCATTACAGGAACGTTGGATTGTAGATAACTTCGAGCGAGTGGATGCCAAAGTTTTCTTACCTCTTGGTGCTTGCCTTGATTTTTATACAAATACTGTTTATCGCGGTCCACAATGGCTAACGGATTCTGGATTTGAGTGGTTGACAAGGCTAATCACCGAACCACGTCGCCTTTGGAGACGATATTTAGGAGGGAATTTATTATTTTTCTACCGGCTCATGCGCCAGAAATTTATAGACTTACTCAAGGGGAATCTCACTTCAGCATAACAACCCCTACTGATTTACCTTGTTTGAACGAGTTTTAAAGGATGGGAGCCAGCGGGGTTTACAGTAAAAAACATTAAACGTTTATCTTCGCGCTTTACATGATTCCAAAATTTCCACTAAGCAGGCGTCATTTTGTACTCCTTGGATTGTCAGGGCTGGCAGGGGCAATTGCTGTGAAAGCAGGAACCGCTCACATGAACTATCAAGTTCAAGCTCTTTACAATCCAAAAAGAGACTTTAAAGTGGTTGGACAAGCTGCCCTCAAGCAGCGTGCAGCGGCTAAAGGAATTATTTATGGAGCAGCTGTTGAGCCAGAATTTTTTCAATCCAACACGGGTTTTCAGGCTAGTTTTGTTCGCGATTGTGGGATGATAGTGCCGGAAAACGCTCTCAAATGGCATGAACTACGTCCGGCTCCTGATAAATTTAACTTTGCCAGAGCAGATTGGTTAGCTGAATTTGCTCGAACTCATGGTATGCTATTTCGTGGACATACACTAGTATGGAACCATGCTTTGCCGGGATGGTTCAAAGAGTTCGTTAACCGCCAAAATGCTGAAAAAATTTTAATAGAGCATATCACAGCTGTTTGCAAGCACTATGCAGGTCGAATGCATTCGTGGGATGTGGTTAATGAAGCGATTGAACCAGAAGTAGGTAGATCTGATGGTTTGCAGAACTCTCCGTGGTTAGACTTTTTAGGTTCAGATTATATTGAACTTGCCTTTCAGGTGGCGGCTGAGGCTGACCCCAAAGCAATGTTAGTGTATAACGATGCTGGATTAGAGTATGATATCCCCAAGCATGCAGCTAAAAGAATAGCAACTTTAAAACTTCTAGAACGTTTGAAGAAAAGAGGTGTGCCGATTCACGGCTTGGGTATCCAATCTCACCTCATGGCTCATGAAAGTGCCTTCAACCCTAAAAAACTGCGAGCTTTTCTCTCTGATGTAGCAAGTCTGGGTTTGAAAATTCTCGTAACTGAACTAGATGTGATAGACAAACAGTTGCCAGCAGATCCTACAGTTCGCGATCGCATGGTCGCTAGTAAATATGAAGACTATCTTTCAGTGGTGCTAGATGAAAAAGCAGTCATTGCGGTACTGACATGGGGATTGAGCGATCGATACACCTGGCTGTCATCCTTCAATCCCCGTTCCGATGGGCAACCAGTGCGTCCCTTACCACTTGATTCCAACCTAAAACGCAAGTTAGCTTGGAACGCAATGGCAAGAGCCTTTGACCAAGCTCCAAAGAGATAAATACAGTTTTGCATATTAAAACCGCTTAATACCCCATTGAAGTCGAGTTCGCCTGATTATTCAAATTAAGGCAGTTAGTAGTTAATAGGTAGTAGTTAGTAGTTAAATAATCAACCAATAACCATAACCACTAACCACTAACCATGAACAAAACCATTTTGAACTAATTTCGACGAACTTTTATCTACCAAACAAAAAGTACAAAAAACATTAGAGATGTAACAGGTGCAGTCACAATGACTTATAAATTGTCAGTTGTCGGATTTAAACCAGATTTGAGGTCAGCTAAACGCGCAAGCATACAAAGAGGGTTTGCAAGTAAATTTCTGCGAGTCTTAACGCTTGTAATGCTAGATGCTGTATTGCTAGCTGTGGCTTGGCAGTTGGCAGTATTTTATGGCACTCCATTGAACTCTCCTTGGACAGAGAAACCTTCTTTCGTAATACTGACTCT
This sequence comes from Scytonema sp. NUACC21, assembly GCF_054684315.1. Lineage (NCBI taxonomy): Bacteria > Bacillati > Cyanobacteriota > Cyanophyceae > Nostocales > Scytonemataceae > Scytonema > Scytonema sp. NUACC21. The sequence continues at coordinate 152,215 of NZ_BAAFZH010000099.1, forward strand.
CATTGTTGAAATAGGTATCATTGCTGCCCAAGGGCTATACCAATCCGGATATAAACGCCGGAATTATGCCCGTCTGATCAAGGCAATTTCTCTAGCAGAAGTATTTCTCCTACTCATTGCCTTTCTTTACGAACCAAATTCCTATGTTTCCCGGTCAACTTTCTTACTATTTTGGGTATTTTCAGTAACATTTCTTTGTGCTGGTCGTTTAGTTGCTGATGTTACCACCAATCACCTACGTAGAAGAGGAGTTGTCCGTCATAGAGTCTTTCTAATTACCGATACAGAGGAAAAAGAGAAGAATATTCGTCTTGTACAGAAAGAAGATTGTTACAACTTAGTTGGAGTTGCTGACCCAAGTTGCTTGGACAGAAGCAACCGTGATGCAACATTTGAATATCTTCGCAGTTTAGGTGTTGAAGAAGCCTTTGTCTCTTGGGATTCAATTAAAAAACGTCTGTACGTCTGCTGGCATTTCTACACTGCTGGTATCACTCTCCGAATTATTCCAGCAGAGGCTGGAGTTCTCCCTGCCAAATCTTACTTTTGGATGATTGGCGAAGTTCCCTTTGTGACCATTCCCGCACCACTTATCACTGGTAGTGATTTCTGGGTAAAAAGATGTTTCGACCTTTGCTGCTCAGTTATTTTAATACTCCTGTTTTCACCTCTGTACCTGACCATTGCCATACTCATTCAGCTTGATTCTCCAGGACCAATCTTCTTCAAACAGGACAGAATTGGTCTGCACGGACAGAAATTCAAGATATGGAAATTCCGTACAATGGTTGTCAACGCGGAAAAGTTACAAGCTGCCCTAGAAGCAAAGAACGAAGTTAAAGATGGGGTTCTCTTTAAAGTTAAAAATGACCCTCGTATTACCCGAATTGGCAAGTTTTTACGCCGTTACAGTTTGGATGAGTTACCACAATTGTTCAACGTTGTGTTAGGAGAAATGAGTTTGGTAGGTCCACGTCCTCTACCTATTAGAGATGTAGAAAAATTCCAACCCAAACATTTTCTCAGACAAGAAGTCTTACCTGGAATCACAGGATTGTGGCAAGTTTCCGGTCGTTCCAACATCGATAACTTTGAAGATGCAGTAAAATTGGATATTTCCTACATTGAGAACTGGTCTCTCTTGTTGGATCTGAAGATTTTGCTAAAAACGGTAAAGGTTGTTCTGGACAAAACAGGTGCTTACTAAACTATTGCGCCTACAAGTTACACAGTTTTCATAAAGGCTGTTAATAGTTAGTAGTTTGTGGTTAGTCGTTATTACTTATAACTAAGCAAAGCATTAACCAGATATGGTCGGGTTTAAAGACGCAGCCATCAAATATGAAAGGTTGACAGAAAAAACCGCCCCTACTAACAGATTTTGAAAGACTTTGATAAGTTGACTCATTAGGGCTAAATTATGCAAAGCGTGCTTGTCAATCCAAACATAACAGTCATTAGACCAGATGGTTCTCTTAATAGTGCAAATGCATTAGAATTTGAACGTCAACTGACAACAGCACTAACACAATATGAGTGTTCTGTCTTGCTTCTAGATTTAGAGAAAGTAGAATCTATGGACAGTGCTGGAGTCCTGGCATTAGTCTCTGCTTTAAAGTTAGCTCAGCGTTTGGGACGGCGCTTAAGTCTTTGCTCTGTTCCACCCGCGATCAAAATAATTTTTGAACTGACCCAACTAGATAGCCTATTTGAGATATTTGAAAGTCAATCTGCTTTTATACTCACTTAGTCTCAAGTCTAGCTAAAAAGCAGAAGACAGAGGGTAGAGCGTCAGTTCAAATAAAATATTGACAACAGTAGTAAGGGTGCAAGGCATTGTACACTTACTACTGTTGTGCTTAATGTATCTAAAAAATGTTGTAAAAACACGAAAACCCGCCAAAGCGGGCAACACACAACAAAACTATGAACTAGAACAATAAAAATTTTTAATTAACTGAAATATTTCATTTCAGCTTCTAACTGGCGAATTAGATTTTCATCGCCTTTTTCTCTAGCTATTTTTAAGCGATGCTCTAAAGTTCTTTGAATATTTAATTTGTGTGCTTCTCGTGCTTGTTTGACAGCTTCCAATCTATTCCTGGTCATTTTAACAATTTGCCTCTTGAATTTCTCCATCAAATGTCTGACTTTCCTAACATAACAGAAAAACGTAACTTTTGCTACAGAAAAAACAAACTTAATATATGTTATTGAGGGGCAATATCCAGTCGTCGGAAACTTTACATCCTCATGCTCACTTTGCTAACCGATTTTGGAACTCGTGATGTTTATGTTGGCGTAATGAAAGGAGTCATTGCCCAAATCAACCCAAAACTTACGATAGTAGACTTGACACATGAGATTCCACCACAAAATATTGCGGCGGCTCGATTCTGCCTCATGGATGCTTACACCTATTTTCCAAACGGGACAGTGCATCTAGCCGTGGTAGATCCGGGTGTGGGCAGCACAAGACGGGCGATCGCAGTAGAATTTGCCCAAGGTTATTTGGTAGGACCGGATAACGGTATATTTAGCGGAGTCCTCAGTCAAAGCCCAGTTATTGCAGCAGTAGAACTAACACACTCCAAGTACTGGAGAACCCCTCAACCTAGCAGTACTTTCCACGGTAGGGATATCTTTGCACCAATAGCAGCTTATCTTACTCTTGGTGTCCCCATTCAAGAGCTAGGAAATCCAATTGACCCAAATACTTTAACGCAATTGGACATTGCCAGATGCACCGTAACAGAAACTCAGATCGCAGGTTGCATTCAATACATAGACCGCTTCGGTAACTTGGTAACCAACATTCCAGAGAGTGACGTGAAGGGCAAAAATTGGTATGTCACATTAGCTGGGTTGACCATTCCCCAATGCGAAACTTACAGTGATGTAAAGGTTGGGGATGCCATCGCGTTAGTTGGTAGCCACGGCTGGGTAGAAATTTCCATCAACCAGGGAAATGCCCAGTCACAGTTGCAGATGCACTTAGGCGATGCGGTAAAAGTTTTTGTTGAGTCAGCGAACCGACAGTAAGCCTGAGTAGTGGCTTTGCTCTTAACATAGGAAGTATGAACCTTAATCATGCTGACTCCTCACTCATCATTACTCACCGTTTTTCTATGACTCAGCAAACGTTATCTACGCCAGAAGTTTATCAAGGTCAGTTTGGGGAATTTACAATTACTCAGAGCGATCGCACTGGTGTCATTATCTACCGTGCTGGGCTGATGGTAGCCGCACTCAGCTTTGCTTTAGGCAGCGCTTTGGTTTTGCTTAACAATAATTTGGAAAGTTTCAAAGCACTAACACCTTTATATGCCTGTTTTAGCCTTGCTTTAGGTGTTAGCTTGCTCACAATACATATATATATGGCGGCGCTACACCGACTTTTGCAACTTTTTTGGGTCATTGGTAGCGTCGCCGCGATCGTAGTAACACTCTACAGTCTCGATCCTTTAGCAGTGACTGTTTACGTTCAACCATTGACTTTACTGGGTGTTGGCTTTACCTTTGCAGCGTTGACAGGAATTTATTTTAAAGAAGCTTTTTGCTTTAATCGTTTTGAGACTAAAATACTAACACCAATAGTGCCATTGCTCCTGCTAGGACATTTATTTGGGGTGTTACCAATTCAGGGGGAAAAAGTTTTATTAGGTATTTGGGCAACTTTATTCGTGGTCTTTGCCGTGCGGAAGGTTGTGCAAGCCATTCCTCCAGATATCGGCGATAAGTCCGTGTTTGAATATCTCAAGACTCGGCGAGAGGCTCAACTTTCTTGACCCAAGCGATCGGAGTTTTCAAAGAATCGCGATGCTGTAAGTAGGTCGGTAAGAAAAAACGTTACTGGTAAGGGTCGTCCTTAGTGATTTGTCCTTAGTCATTAGTAAGGGTTTCAGATACATTTACATTTTGTAATGTATTTCTGTTTATTCACGCCGACTTACTTATCCAACCTTATACGAATCGCAACACTGAGATGAATTTGGAGCCAAAAACTCCAATCATTCATCTTCATTATTGTCTGCAAAATTTACTTGGTCGTAAATATCGCTCAACGCAATTTCAAATTCAATCGACTCGCTTTTTAAGATAGAGTTTTCTAATTCATATTCAGTTAACAGCCATTTCCCCTCAGCAGTTTTCACGTACTGCATCACATGATATCGGTATTGGTCTATTAAAATATATTCTTTAAATTCAGGAATTGACCGATAGAAGAGAAACTTATCTCCTTGGTCATAATTAGCTTTAGAAGCCCGCATCTTGTCAGAACGTACCAGCAAATTCACTTTAGAGCCGTATTTAGTTAAGTAAATAGCTTCTTCCGCAGCGGAGTCACCCCCACCCACCACAGCTAATTCAGCCCCGTGGAAAATAGGTGTAGCACCGTCGCAGATGGCACAAGCAGAAATCCCCCGGCTCCAAAACTGGGCTTCACAGGGTAGCCCCAGCCGTTTTGCAGTTGCGCCAGTAGCAATGATAATACTGTGGGTTTTAAATTCTCTTTCTTCAGAGCGGACTGTAAAAGGACGGTGGCTTAAATCAACTTCAATAACATCTTCTGTATATAACTCAGCCCCCCAGCGTTCCGCTTGAGCTTTCATCCGATCCATCAACTCGGGTCCGGTAATGCCTTGAGGAAATCCAGGAAAGTTTTCGACTTCAGTCGTTGTCATCAATTGACCACCAGGCAATCCCCCTGCTTGGAAGCCCTCAAAAACAACAGGTTTGAGGTTTGCGCGTCCGGCATAGATAGCTGCGGTGTAGCCAGCAGGACCAGAACCAATAATGACTACGTTTTCTACTGTTGGGTTGGTCATGACAATATATAAACTCATAACGACTACGACTTAGTATAACATAACAAATTGTCTTCGTGGCACGAAAGCCCAGTTTTTTCCGATAGTTGGTATAGAAGCGGGAGCACGGGCTTATAACGGTTCTCACACCAGCGAGGTAGGGGTGCGGCGATCGCAAAGTCCTTACTGCCGTAACTTCTAGAATCGTGCATCGCCATAAGAAAAATTTATTAGCCAGACGTTAGTAACTTAGAAAATTGGGAAAACTGAAGGTTGAATAAGCTTGCAAACTGTTTTGGACAGTAGGAAGCATCAATCAAACATGAAGTATGAAGGATTCAGTAGGTTGTATAAAGTAAACCCCACCAAGAAATTGAGGGACTTCTATATATCAATCTATTGTTCATCCTTGATCTTTTATCCTTTTTTGCTAAAACCTACCGATGAAGAGGAAGCCTTTCACATCCTACAGCAGCTACTACTATGGCTAGAGACACTTGGTTGTGTTATGTTAGAGCTTTTAACTTGACACATAAAAGAAAATTTTGGTGCATAGTGATATGAAAGCGATCGGATATGGGTAAGTTCTTTGTAGAAGAAAGGAATCAACTTTAAGAACCCCCAATTTTCAGGAGAACCCCTATGCTTCAGCCAGAATTGCAAGTCAAATTCCTACAACACCTTCACGGTCGCAAAAATAAAAGAGAAGAAGGTTTTACACTCATTGAACTATTAGTCGTAGTCATTATTATTGGTGTGTTAGCCGCTATTGCATTGCCTTCACTCCTCAACCAAGTTAACAAAGCCAGACAGTCAGAAGCAAAGCAAAACGTTGGTGCTATGAACCGGGCACAACAGGCATACTATTTGGAAAACAGTAATAAATTCACCACACAACTTATCAACTTGGCACTTGGTATTAAGAGTCAAAGTGAAAACTACATCTTTGATATTACTGGGAACGCTACGACGATAGGGTCCTTGGTCACTAACAAAGGTAGGGCACGGGCTGCTAAACTAAAATCCTATGCTGGTGTTGTGTTTACAGAAGTCCAAACCGTAGATGGTGTTGCAGAATCACTTACTAGAGCCAGTATGTGTGAGGCTCTTTCTCCAGCTCTAAACCCTCCGGCTACGGGTGATCCTGTAGGCGACGGTAACGCAACTGGTGGCTGTCCTGCTAGTATGAAAATAGTTAAGTAGGCAGTAGCGACGCAATCCCATTAAAACATATGGAAATGTATTGGGAATAAATTTACAGCAAGAGTGAGTAGGGTGAACTACTCACTCAATTTTTGTTAACTGACATCTTGCACCTTCTTAATAAGGGCTGGTGGGTAGCGATCACCTACGAAAAGATAAGCTTTTTGGGCTTTAATTTTTGCTATAAGAAGATGGTTCAAGATATGATTTCAAGGTTAATTTATTACAGTATTTATTAAGCTTTATTTTATGATTTTTCATGACTCTGTTGTTAATTATACTCTTTCTTCTCAGCAAGCTTATCAATGCTTAATTCAGAAGGACTATTACAAGGCTACAAGCCTCTATGAACAAGCAATCACCATTGACCCAGAACAAAAACTACACTATTGGTACTTAGGATTAACGTTGTTGTTGCAAGGGCAAGAAACAGAAGCACAAGCAACTTGGTTAATGGCAATAATGGAGGATACACCAGAACAAACCGATGAGTGTAATGTAGAACTCTTGCAGGTACTACAAGCAGAAGCCGAACGGTGTTTGGAGCAAGAAGATTATTCAACTGCTTGGATAATTAGGCATCAAATACAGGAATTTCAGCCCACGGATTTAAATAATCTTTTGCACCTAATTCAATTAGCAATTAAACTGGACACTTTTACTGGAGATGAGTTAGCTTCTTTGGGAATCATTGAACTTCTGGGTTCGCAACAACCTTCAGATGTTGATGCTCAGTGGTTACTGCAAATTCTGGAAGGAGTGATAGATTCTGCTCCAATTCACGATTTAACTGTAAAATTTGCAGAAGCCTGTATACCCTTTATTAAGAATTTACCTGATTGTTTATTCGTACTGCTTTTCGCAGCAATAAAAATTGCCTCTTCGCTACAACAACCAATACAAGCAACTCGCCTAGCAGAGTTATGTCTTCGTGTAAATCCTTCCAATCCAGAATTATTACGGCATCTTTCTAGCCTCTATCAAAATATTGGTAATTACGACGAAGGCATAGAAATGGCGAGAAGATGCTATGCCCTGACAAAGACACTTGCAGATAGAGTATTTGCTAATAATTTGATACTGCGTGGGTTAATGCATGCAGGTGGGCGCTGGGAAGAAGCTTGTTTGGTATTAAAGGAACAGGAGTCTCTTATAGAGAAACTCTTAGAAGAAAAACCTACACTGCTGGACAAAGCTACAGTTGTAAGATTATATAACTCAACTTATTTTTTCCCTTACTTTCAAGACTTAGCGCATACTAATAGACAAATTCACAATCAAATAGCTCAATTGTGCCAATTTAATATTGAAAATTATGGAAAAGAATATGTAGAGCGATATCGCCAGCGATCGCACGTAGCTCCCAGCATTCCTAATACGACTAGACCTTTAAAAATTGGCTACTTGTCTCAATCGATGAGAAGGCATTCCGTGGGTTGGTTGGCACGATGGTTATTTCAATATCATAACCGAGAGCAATATCAAATTTATGGTTATTTTGTTGCTGCCAACTCCTATCAAGTCAGTTCTCAGCAAACCACTGATGATTTATTACATGAATGGTATATTAATAATGTTGATAAAGCGCATAAGCTAGGAATAGATACTTTTGAAATTGCAGAAAGAATTTATCAAGATGAAATTGATATTCTAGTGGATCTTGATAGCCTAACACTAAATATTTGTTGCGAGGTCATGGCGTTAAAACTTGCTCCAGTGCAAGTCAGTTGGTTGGGTTGGGATGCATCAGGGGTACCTACAATTGATTACTTTATTGCTGACCCCTATGTTCTACCAGAAGAAGCTGGTGATTACTACAGTGAAAAAATTTGGCGCTTACCCCAAACATACATTGCTGTGGATGGATTTGAAGTAGGTGTACCTACATTACGCCGTGATGAGTTGGATATTCCTAGCGATGCTGTAGTTTATCTCAGTTCTCAGGGAGGATACAAGCGCCATCCTGACACAGTGCGCTTGCAAATGCGAATTTTGAAAGAAGTGGCCAATAGCTACTTTTTAATTAAGGGTTCCGCTAACCAAGAATCAATCAAAGCCTTTTTTGAAAGAATTGCAGAGGAAGAAGGGGTAGATTGCGCGAGGCTGAGATTTCTCCCTGAAGTTGCTTTAGAAGCAGTTCATCGCGCTAATTTGGGTATCGCTGATATCGTGCTGGATACTTACCCCTATAACGGTGCTACCACAACTTTAGAAACTCTGTGGATGGGTATTCCTTTAGTCACAAAAGTTGGAAACCAATTTGCTGCCCGCAATAGTTACACCATGATGGTAAATGCTGGTATTCAAGAAGGCATTGCCTGGACTGATGAAGAATATGTAGAATGGGGCGTTCGCTTGGGTAAAGACCCCGTATTAAGACAGCAAATTTCATGGAAATTGCGACAGTCAAGGCAAACAGCGCCTTTGTGGAATAGCAAGCAATTTACTCGGGAGATGGAGAGAGCTTACAAGCAGATGTGGGCAAACTATATTGAAAGCATTTAATTTATATAAGGTTGGTAGTTTTGAATAAGCTGAGAATTTTAATTATTACAAATCTTTATCCCCCACAAGTCATTGGGGGATATGAGCGTCAAATAGCAGACTGTGCGCGACAGTTACATCTTCGCGGTCACGATGTCCTGGTGTTGACGGGTAATACGGAAGAATATCATTCTAACTGCACAACTTTGGAGTCAGAACCCGAAATCCGACGCTGTTTGGAGTTATGGGGAGAATGGACGAATATTGGACCCCAAAGGTTGTCTATTGAGGAAATGGCAATCAGAACTTTTAATAACCGCAAGACCTTAGCTTTGGTGTTAAAAGAGTTTCAACCAGATGTTTGTCTATCGGGTAACATTGATTTTTTGGGAGTGGAACTTTTGGAAAAGGTTTTAGCAGATAACGTACCAGTGGCTCATTACATCATGAATGAACATCCTGGTTATATACCTGCTGTTGCTCCCAAAACTCCGTTACACGAGTACGTTACTTGTAGCAATTGGATTCGAGACGGGTTACAGCAAAAGGGCTATCCAGTTGAGACTGCTCAAACTATTTATCCAGGCGCTGCTGTTGCTGACTTCTATCAGGCAGAACTTCCTCCTCGCGATCGCCTAAACATCGTATATGCCAGTTTACTGATGCCTTACAAAGGTGCTGATGTTCTTATAGAAGCTCTTTGTTTGCTACAAGCCGAAGGTGTTGAGTTTTCAGCAACTTTTGCAGGAGGTACTTTAATACCTGAGTTTGCAGAGGAAGTGAAGCAATTTGTTGAGTCGGAAGGTTTGCAAAATCAAATTCGATTTGCTGGAGTTCTTTCACGTCAAGAACTCAAGGAACTGTACCGCACGCAAAATGTTTTGGTGTTACCTTCCCGGTTTCAAGAACCTTTCAGTATTAGCTTAGTCGAGGCAATGTCCGCAGGTTTGACTATTATTGCTAGCAACACGGGAGGTTCGCCAGAGGCAGTAGAACATGGTAAAACAGGGTTAATTTTTGAGTCTGAGAATTCCCTCGACCTTGCGGATGGGCTGTGTTACTTACTCAAACATCCTGAAGAATGGGAGACAATGACTCGACAGGGACAGCAAAAAGCATTATCTAATTTCAGTTTAACCAATACAGTGGATCGACTAGAAATAGCTATGTCTAAACTAGTACTTCGGTCTAAATCCCTGGTTCTTACGTGAAAAGTAATGGGGTGGGCAATGCCCACCCGACTACGGTATTAATGAAGACTCAAGTTAATTTAAGTTATATGCCGGAATTTTGTCTGCTCCTCGTTGCGCGATCGCATCTTCATTATCATTTTCCAAAATGATTCTCCCTTGAATATGAGCCTGGAGAGCATTCCATTGAATTGCAGATAATTCTCCTATAAGAGAAAATTCTAGTTCTTCAGTAACATCTAAATCTTGCATTAGAAAATTCATAGTTACACTAGATAACAACAATTCTGCATCATCAATAGAAATATTACTAGTGTCTATAAGTAGGGTTATATGAGAACAATCAGGATGAGTCATCAGTGATTGAATCACTCGTTCTAAATCCAAACTGATTGCATCCTCTGATTGGCACCAATCTGGGAAAATAATGAGATTTATTTCCTTAAGCTTTAAAGGCAAGAGTGTAGCATTTATCAAGGTAGAACTTACTGTTTTTGCCATTTTTGACAGAGAGAAATTTTTAGCTTGTTTTAAACCTGCAGCAATTAATGAACGACGAACTCCAGGCTTTTGGATATCACAAAGAGCATTTATCAAGTCATTTACATCATCAATATTTACATATATTGCTGCGTCTCCTACGACTTCTATTGCTGAAGAATTGTTACCAGCAATTACCGGACAACCACAAGCTATTGCCTCTAGTACAGGTAAATTTAAGGCTTCGTTCTTTGATAAATGAACCAGTGCCAGAGCACCAGAATAAGCAACTTTTAACTCTTTATCTTCCAGAGCCAATATGTGAACAATACTACCTGAAGTGTATGTTCTAAACTTAGGTTCTAATACCGAGTTGTTACCAGTGCATACAATTTCAAATCCAGAACTACTAACAAGCTGCCCAAAAGCTTGGAAGAACAAAAGGTTATTCTTGTAATCACTACCACTTGCCTCCACAAGAAAGTAAGGCTTAGAAATTCCGTATTTCGTTTTAAAACTATTGATTTCTTCTTGAAAAGCTACTGAAAATCTGGTCAAATCAATACCATTTTCAGCAATTATTACATTTTCTAATAGAATACTGGGGAAAATTTTAAGTAAGTCATCTGCAGTATTTTTTGAAAAAGCTATATAGGCTGTTGCGTGTTGAATACTGTAATGCTTTTCTTTCCAGATAGGATGATTTAAATCCCATCCCATCATCTCTGGTATCATATCATAAACCATTAACACCCAAGGAGTTGTTATCGGAGTGGTGTAGTAAGTAGAAATAAATACATCTGCTCCTTCTTCATCGCAGATCTGCTGCAGCATTTGCCGCTCAGTATTAGTATTATCGTAATCACAGTCAGGTAAATTGTAATATTTAATACCAGGTATTTTAGGGGCAGTTCCATCTCGGTCAATTACAGTGAGATATTTAGCAAATTCACAATTTGCCCATTCTTGAAGCAGGTATTTCCAAGTTTTAGTAATACTAGTTTGAGCTAGCTGAAAGCAGACACCATCGACAATAATTTTGGGATAGAATTTATTGCTGCTACCATTTACAGAGAAAAGCTGTTTTGAACTCTCTATTTTTTTAAATAATTCTTCTGCATAAAGAAGCTGCTGACGCAATTCTTCAGGAGATTTCAAATACTCAGCCCCTAGATAGGAGTCTACTGTTTTCAGTTGTTCGATTGTCATGCATGGTTTGGGATTCTTGAACAGTGATTTCAACACTTCATCTCTACCGCTTATTGTCGGATGTACATCACGTTTTAAAATCTCTTCACTTTCAGCGGTATAGTAATATTGAAATTTATCCATATAAAAGTAAGAGCAACCTGCTTTTATAGAAAAAAACAGATTTGAGCCTATTTCGTTACTAGCTGAATAACGGTGTGTAGAACAGAGATGATAAAAGCGAAGTAAAAAATTTTTATCAAACATATGACCAGCAGAAACTATTCGCATTCCTCGCTTCTGAAAGGGAATATGTCTTCCAAGTTCAAAATCTTTCCAATAAATAGAAACTGTAACTGGTTGATATTCCTCACTCAGATTGAGTAATTCTTCTGCAAGCCTCTCCCAATCAGCTTGTACTATAACATGATGAGTAGAGTGCGCTGGGAAAAAAATTGTTCCCTTTCTTTCAGGTTTTGGATACTCTTTTAATAATTCAACTAAATATAAAAATGGAGACGCTGATGGAATAACTACTTTATTTATTGTATTTTTTTGAATTAAATTAATATATGTTTTTTCATGGTAAGAAGGGTAAGCAAATATTACAGGCAGGGGAGAATAAATTTCTGCTTCCCAGATGGAATCACCAAGATACACACCATGTGGTATTACAGCTTTTAAAGGATAAGTTTCTGGCAATCCTGCATATTGTTTTAAAATAAAATCATTTCCATAAAAAGCATTTCCGAAAAAAAATTCGTGGGTTTGGAAATGGCTGTTTAAACAGAGATGGTAAAGGTTATTTTGATTAGAGAGAGTTTCTTTGAGTGTTAGCATGATAGTACTATTTAGTGTTAGTTGTGTGACCTATTAAGTCTTTTGATGTCTTCGGATTAATTTTCTGTGTTTGTTTCATATTTTTACAACATTAAAAGCAATTATTTTAAATAATAATATTTAAAATAATTATTTAATGTTTAATTTATTGTTTATTTTTAGAAGCAATTTGCTCTGCTAGTTTAGAGATTTTATCTACAATTCGATCTACTCCTTTACCATCAACATTTTGCCATCCCGCTCTTGCTATTTTATGAAGTAAATCAATATTTTGAATGAATTTAAAGAGGTGCATTGCCGCATTTTTAACTTCACCTAAATCCTTCAATAAACCTATCAAACTAAGCTGTTCTACATAATATTTCATGGGACCCCAGGCAACTACCGCACAAGGTTTTCCCAAACACATTGCTTCGTATGAAGTGATGCCTCCTAAAGTAACAATTAGGTCATGATCTAGCATTAGCTGTGCTAGAGAATTGGGAGATTTTAATATTCTTAAATCTTTATTGATGTTAGCAATAAGCTCCAATTGACTAACTTGTGATGGATTAAAAGCCGGACCTATGACAGTAGTAACACAGAAGGATGAATTGATGTCTTGATGCAATAAACTACGAACTAGTTGGAGAGTAAGATTTTCAGGATCGGCTCCACCCAAAGTGATTAGTACTTTACTCACTCTTTCTCCTTGCCAAGGTGCAAGAGGACGTAATTGAGCGATTGATTCGCGGATAATTAGGTACGGGGCTCCTATCAATCCCACCCCTGTAAAAGAAATTGGTAAGTCTTCTGGGGATTTAAACGCATCGGCATCAATTAACATATCAGCAACAAAGCGTCCTATTCCACTATCATTTATGTGGACAAAACCTTGATATCCTTGGCTTTTCGCTGTTACCACATCTTCAGGTTGCACGTTCAGTAAATCAGTTACCAAAACACAAACCCCTTTCTGTTGACAAATACGCGATCGCTCAGTGAGTGCAGCTTGAGAATCAGGAACAACCATGACCTCACATTTAGCAGGTCGAAAGCGTGCAGCAAGCTCTGGAGTGGTTTCCCACAACAACACTACTTTTTCCCAAAATTCCGTCTTACTTAAAGCATTAGCCAGAGTTGCTGTTCGAGACAGGTGACCAACTCCTATTGCACTGCCACCAGCAGCTTGTAGCACAACTGAAAAGCTCATTTAAGGTTTTCCTCATAATCACGTTGCCACTCAGGGTGTGCATCTAGAACAGCTACAATATCCTTTGCACAGGCATTTTCAGCATTGGTACCGAGACAGCCTACAATTAAACGAACTAAATTCAGTTCTTTATTAGTATCTACACTCAGTTTCCAATGAGGTCGTGATAACTCTTGAACTGGAGCCAGTCGGGCAATTTTAAACTTTTCTGGAAAATTATCTACTGGCAGTGTTACGTGTTCTTTATCTGCAGCAGTCTTGCCTAACTGGGTCATCTTATTGAAAGCACCTTTTGTGAACAATTCAGCATTAAATCCATTAGGATAACTCGTTGAATAATAAGGCTGAGCCAGAATATGGCTGTAGTCTGTATTTTTTCGTTGTTTTATCTCAACTAAACTATCCAATAAAGTCCAATCAACCAAAGGACAATCTGCTGTAATCCTAAAAATCAAAGAAGCTTCAGTTTTTTGAATGAGTTGTTCGTAGCGAGAGCGAACGTCTTGAGGGTCTCCCCGCAGTACACTAGCTTTTCTCTCAACGGCTTCTACGAGAGCGTCATCTTCAGGATTTGTTGTAGTCAAAATCCAAACTTCATCTATTTGGCTGGCTCTTTTTACTCTGTCTATTACCCAATGAACAATTGGTTTTCCACCAAGATCCATAAGTGATTTACCAGGAAGACGAGTAGAACCCATACGAGCCTGAATTCCAGCTACAACTCGATTCATTTGAACATTTTCCATTGCAACACAGTATTTTCTGCTAAATCGACAGTAACTTTCATTCCTAAGACAGCATCTAGAAATTGTGGCGCAATTCCTCCACCAGGGCGGACAACTTTGATATCTTCAATTTGTAAACGATGACCTGCTACTACCTTATGACGCAATACCAAAGAACGTATTGAGGTTTTGCGCTCCGTTTCTTCACAAGCAAGAATACGCTTTCGAGGATGACCTAGAGCAGTATAAGTATCTTTTGTTACACAAATTAGCTGTTTCAGTTGCGCCATATCCAGACTAAACCAATGATCTGGTCCAACATCATCCTGATTAAGCGTAACGTGTTTTTCTACTACCCTAGCACCTAAGGTAACTGCAGCAATTGATGCTGTCATTTCCAAACTATGGTCAGAAAACCCAATTACACATTCGGGATAAAGAGTAGCAAGGGTAGGGATGACTCGTAGGTTCATCTCCTCTATCGGTGCGGGATATTGGGCAACACAATGCATGATGCATAAATTACTACAACCATTTTCAAATAAAGTTGTTATGGCAGTATCAGCTTCTGCCAAAGTACACTTACCGAGTGATAGCAAAACAGGCTTTCCTGTTTGGGCAATACGACGTAGCATTGGTAGATGATTTACATCAGAAGCAGCAACTTTAAAGCAGGGTACATCTAGTCCCATCAAGAAATCCACCCCTTCCTCACTAAAAGGAGTTGAAAAAATTTCCAATCCTAACTCACGAGCGAGTTGGAAAAGATCCGCATGAGCCTCACGCGGTAAAGTTAGGCGTTGAAATAAATCGCCTATACGTTCCTTACGTTCTTTTCCTGAAGATCCCCAACTGATAACTCGTTCATAGTCAGATATCAGTTCTTCTGGTGTATAGGTTTGGAATTTAACAGCTTTTGCTCCCGTTGCCGCTATTTGATGAAGCAATAATTCTGCTTTTTTAACATCGCCATCATGGTTGGCACCAATTTCTGCTACAACTAAAGGAGGAGCATCACTTCCTACTTGAATTTTCCCAATCATAAAATTAGGCACGATATTATCCTTTATCAAAACTGTAGTATGCTTGCCGCTTGAATTGTTGATTAATTTTGTTAATACTTTGATTGCAAAGAAAACTATAAAAACTTGAAAGAAAATGCCAAAAAAATCTTCCAGATTTGAGTATTTTTTTGCCATCATTTTTAAAGTTTTCTAGCCTTCATAATCGTCAAAATTCAATGCTTCTTCAGTAACTAATTCCAAATGTTTTGACTAAATCTCTAACTGCAGATAATTTTCTATCCCAGATGTATTTTGAAAATCATTTTTTTGGAATAGACACCCATTCCTCTAACAATAAATGTTAACTTTATAATTAAAAGATTGAGAATATCAAAAGCTTTAAGCTTCTTAAGATAAATGCAGTCTATTACCTCTACTGAAAATTAATCAAGACGCTTTCCCCAAACTATCCACCAACTATGCTTTTCCTTCATATTGTTTTTACACCAATCCCATCGTTCTAAATTTTCTAATTGAAATCCTGCTTCATGAATTAGTTCCCTGACATTTTTTTCATCAAGAAATGTGTAATGAGATCCTGCATATGCACCAGCTCGTTCATCCAAGAAAAAATGCTCATTTTCTAATTGGTTTCCCAACCCATAAAACCAGTTATCTTTAGTACGAAAATTAACACAAATCCTTCCATTAGGACGTAAAGTGTTAAATATTAGCTTTAAAATATTAGAAATTTCTTCAAGTGGATAGAGAAACAAAGTTCCCCAGCAAATAATAACATCGAATTTGTTTTTACAAAAATTTACATTACGAAAATCATCAATAATAATATCACCAAGAAGTGGATTTTCTCCGTATAATTCCCTCACGAGATCCCCTGCTTCGGGAACAAGTTCTACTCCACTAGCTCTATAACCAAAATCCATAAGTAAATTTAAATGCTGCCCGGAGCCAAATCCAATATCTAGACCTTCTTTAAGAGCGGTTTTATCCGTCTTAAGACTTGAAAGAAAACGCACTACATATTCATTTGGATAATATAATTTATGCTGCTTCAGTTCCTTTGTAGCAAAAGACTTATTTTCAGCATTAATTTGCGATAGAGTGAGTTTAGAATACATTTGGCTCATAATTTACTATTCCTCTACGTAAAATTTAATTTCATTAGCTGCTGTGTACCAAAGGCGATCTGCTTCTTCTCTTGTTTGAGCATGGGTTAAGAGGTAACCAACGCGATAACCTAGTGCGCCAGTTCGACGTTCTTGGATAACATCATCTGGTTCAAGAAAGGTTTCAACAGCAACAATTCCTGGCATTTCACGAACTTTCTCTATTCCTTCAATTGCTAAAAAACGTCCTGTTGGTGCGGAAAGCATTCGCAAAACAGATCCTTGATGATGTTTGGAACGGAAATCTGCTTTATCTCCAAGATAGAATTGAATGACTTCGTAGATAGTTTTTATCCCTGTCGCAGCAGGAATCATCTTTGCATTGATGTTAAAACCGGATGGTCGTCCAGAAATGTCTAAAATGACTAATTGACCTGTTTTATCAACTATAATGTCCGCATGAACTAAACAATCTTGCAATCCCAATGCTTTGCAAGCAGTAGTCATGATTTTGTTAATTTTAGCATGAACAAAATTAGTAAGATTTGTGGGAGTTAGATAAGCATAAGGTAATCGAAATGGAAGTTCTGTTATTTCCTTGTCTCGTATAAGTATTATTGAATGATTGTTGCCATTAACAAAACTATCTACTCCTATTTCTTGACCAATGACAAAACTTTCAACTATCGATTGTTCTAATTGTTTGCTTTTTTGTCTTTGCTCAAAATGCCACGGTAACCAATGTAAAAATTCAGTTTTATCTCTAGCCGCAAATACTCCTAGGCTTCCACTACCATAACGAGGTTTAACAACTACTGGGTAATCAACTTGTTCTGCTGCCTTTAAAAGTGATTCTGCATCAGTAGCCAGGGCAAAATTTGGTGTAGGTAATCCAGCATCTGCTAAGATTTTACGCGTGAGTAATTTGTCCGTGCAGTTCTTGGCTGCATCTTCAGAAATTCCTCTTAAGCCTAGTGCATCATTAACGGCTCCAACCGTTGTCAAAATTGCGCCTAAAGGAACAGGCAACACACAGCGAATGTTGGCTTCTTGTGCTAGTTGAATAACTTTCTTCTTATCTCGCAGATCCATAATTATGCCTCGATCTGCTACTTGTAATCCTATTGCTTTAGAGTTGCCATCTACTGCGATAACTCTTAGTCCCATTTGTTGGGCAATCTCAATGGCTGGTAGCTGTTCTGTTCCAGCACCTATACATAAAACATTAATATCATTGCTTTCTTTTCCCATGATTCAATACTTAATTTGATAAGTCCTATCTATTGAAGCAAGCTTTTTATCATATTCCCTACAAAATCTTGCAATTCTTCTGTCAAAGCATAATATATGGGAATACTAATTGTCTCCTGATAGTAATACTCAGCTTGTATATAATCTCCCCACTTAAATCCTAATTTTTGGTAGTAAGGCTGAGTATGAACTGGAATATAGTGTAAATTTACACCGATACCTGCTTTACGAAGCTCTTCAAAGACCTGGTGGTGAGTTTTAGCAATCTTATTTAGTTTGAGCCTAATCACATATAAATGCCAGCTTGACTCAGTATCGGGATGTTGCCACGGCAATACAAGCGGCAATCCTCGCAGCATTTGATTGTAACGCTCAGCCAAAAAACAGCGACGTTTGATAAATTCGTCTAACCGTTGCAACTGGCTAATGCCCAAGGCTGCTTGGATGTCAGTCATGCGATAGTTAAAGCCCAAATCCAACTGCTCGTAGTACCAAGAACCGTGAGGTTCCCCTTGCATTAAATCTACATTTCGGGTGATGCCGTGACTCCGAAGCCCGATTAGCTTCTGATACAAATCCTCCTGATTTGTCAGCACCATACCGCCTTCACCAGTTGTAATGATTTTAACTGGATGAAAACTAAAAACTGTTACATCAGAAAATTGGCAACAGCCAATAGGTTGTCTTTGATAACTTCCCCCAATAGCATGAGAAGCATCTTCGATGATTTTGAAACCGTAGCGTTGTGACAAAGCAGAAATTTGTTCCATTTCACAGGATTGTCCTGCAAAATGCACGGGTACTAAGACTTTGGGCAAGCACCCTTGCTTCTCAGCCCAAGCCAACTTCCGCTCTAACTCACTTACATTGAGGTTGTAGGTACGGGGATTGATATCTACAAAATCAACCTTGGCACCACAGTATAACCCACAGTTTGCTGAAGCCACAAATGTGTTTGGTGATGTCCATAAAATATCCCCTTGTTCTAAACCCATAGAAAGACAAGCAATGTGTAATGCTGCTGTTGCACTGGATACTGCTACGGCATATTTTGCACCACAATAGTCGGCGACAGCTTGCTCAAACCGTTCTATAGTTGGTCCTTGCGTAATCCAGTCCGATCGCAAAACTTTAACAACAGCATCGATATCTTCTTGACTTATACTTTGTCGCCCGTAGGGAATATAGTGACTCATTGCTTCAACATATCTAGCAGTTGGAAACCTGTCAGCCATTCTGTATTTGTGTCGGAACTATACTCAAACCCTTCAGGTGCAGGAGTTCCTTTTTCACCTAAAGCATTACAAGTATAATCTAAAACTTGGCTATACTGAATAGTCGGTTTAATGACGTAGTGATCTTCAAACTCTATTGCTAAGTGAGAAGATTCAGCAGAAAACATGGCTTCATGCAGTTTTTCCCCCGGTCTAATACCAACAATCTTTATTGGCACTCCCGGCGCTAGGGCTTCAGCAAGGTCTATCATTTTCATTGAGGGAAGTTTGGGTATATAGATTTCTCCCCCTTGCATCCTTTCAAAACTCTTTAGCACCATTTCTACCGCTTGTGGGAGTGTAATCCAAAAGCGAGTCATTCGCGGATCGGTAACGGGTATCTCTAGTGCTTTTTCCCGAATCAATTTTTGAAACAGCGGAACCACTGACCCTCTAGACCCGACGACATTACCATAGCGCACGACAGAAAATCGAGTTCTGAGTTCTCCAACAATATTATTAGCAGCGACAAAGAGTTTATCGGCAGCTAGCTTGGTCGCTCCATAAAGATTAATCGGATTGACTGCTTTATCTGTTGATAGGGCAATGACTTTCTCGACTTCCTGCTCAATTGCTACATCTATGACGTTATTTGCGCCGTGAATATTTGTCTTTATACATTCCATGGGATTGTATTCAGCCGCAGGAATCTGCTTGAGGGCAGCAGCATGGACGACACAATCCACACCCCGAAAAGCCAAACGCAGGCGATCGCGATCGCGTACATCACCAATAAAGTAACGCATTACGGGCGAGTTGAACTCCTGTGCCATCTCATACTGTTTCAGTTCATCCCGTGAGTAAACGATTATTTTCCGAGGTTGGTATCGATTTAGCAAAGTTTTGACTAGTTGCTTGCCAAATGAGCCCGTACCACCCGTTATCAAAATAGACTTATCATTGAACATTGTTCGACCGCTTATTGTAACAACTTATTACTTATACAAAAAGTTTTTTAGAGACTTTTCTATCAAATTACCTAATGAATGAGTATCAAATAGGCTTAGACTACTTACTAGTTTGCTGTTTCTGCTGACCCGCGTTCGTCTTCAACTGCTCCAATAGGACTTTGTATTCTTGCCGTTCGGGACGCAACTTTACTAGCTTCTCCAATAGTGGAATAGCGCCTTTATTGTCCTTCAACTTAATACGTAACAACATCAAACCTTCCAGCGCCACTTGGTTTTCTGGTTCTCGTTGTAAAACTAACTCAAAACCCCGCGCCTGTTGTTTCAATGAATTGTCTGGTGATTCTGCTTGTGGTGTTCCACTTTGAACAACCTGTTGCAATGTGGGAACTACTGCAGCTACCCCAGAACCTGCAAACGATACAATAGAAATCCAAGTTATAATCCTTTTTCGGCGATTAATCTGCTTTTGACGAGCAACTAAGTACTTTTCCCCTGCACTAGCCATGTTTTCCGTATCTGCTGTGGTCAATACTTAACTATCAGCAACCCTCCCGTTATGAGAGTACCCACAGCCCCAAAGAAACTAACACCTGAGTCCGCACATTTTCCAAAAAAACTTTGAAAGCTATTTTTAGCTGCAAGTTTATATCTTTTCTATCTTGCAGATTTTTGCCAACAACCTGATGACTGGTAAATTTACTTATCAATATGAAACACGACAAATGCTTGTCAATGTTGGGTTTCGTTCCTCAACTCAACCTACGTAATTTCATGGTTGGAACTATCCCTTACAGTATTGATGCCACTCCTACAATCAGAGTTCGATCTTGCAAGAGTTTATGCCAATACAAATATTTTTTAGAGAGAGTAAATTCACTGTTGCATAAAGTGAGTTATCTTAACTAATTGTTATAACTTTATCTTCCTAAAGATAGACGTAGATATAACTTTAAGCACTCTATTTTGTAACTCGGTCATTTGCCCTTACTGGTATGAATGACTTGTGATAGCTTTGCTACAGCATAGCGGCAGCTCGCAATTTCCAAGTTACCATTATAGGGTTTGCACATACTTGTAGCAGTTTTTCTTCATGTGAGGTACACCCAATTGTAAGGGAAGGGTGACATTCTTCACCCCTACCAATCAGCCTCACTGTCTCACAAACCGCTACAACAATTGACAGGCTTTATGGAAAGACTTGGTTAGAGAAATGTGTCCCTTGTTACACAATATGAGTAAGGGCTGATTCTGATATGCTGCTGTGCTTCTTACAGTGTCAGCTATCTGCTAAATTTTACTCTGGTTAAATAATTAAGTTTTTATAAAGTTTGAGTTTGGTGCTATCTAATTTTGGATGTTTGCGATATCCTTCTAAATAACGTTTGATGAATGTGCAAACCTTAATCTCAGTTGCAAAACTCTCGATATTATTCCTAAAGGCTGAGGACATTTCTTAAAACATAGCTTTGAAAAAAAACTTGCATACATTATGCTGAAAAAAGCAGGTAATATTTTGCCAGTCCTACCAAAATGGATTATCTGTGCAAATAAAAAGCAACTTAGCTTTTTAATACCGATGTCCGTTATAAATTCTTGGGGGCAAATTTAACTTAGTTTGTGGTAATTACCGTACAAAACCGAAGTAAACCGTACCGTAGTTGGGTAAGCTATGATATAGTTAAGAAGTTAAGACTGGCTTTGCGAAAGTACAAAACTCTACGCAACGGAATTATTCCAAAACGGAAAGCAGTTTTGATTAAGCATTTACTAAACCAAATCTGAAATTAATTGAGGTTATGAGTAGTAAGCAACAAGTAATTCACCCGATGGTGAAGTTGCAGCGGAATGTGCATTCGCTTGTAGAATCTAAGATTATCAAACCCACAGATAGCATCTGGAAAATAGCATTGCTCTTTGGCAATGACTGGCAGCATTGGAAACAAGAGCTGCTAGATTATGGGTTTAGTATGCAAGACCCAGTGAGCGAATTGCTATCTGTAGAAGCATGGGACGAAGAATAGAGGTGGTAGAGACGCTTCAAACAGTGCGTCTCTACATTGGTTAGCGATCGACAACCAACCACTAACAAACACCCCTTACTGGCAGACAGACAGTGCAGCCGCTAATTCTTTAGCGCTCTGGTAGCGATCGCGTGGCAAAGGTTCCGTCACACGGTCAATTACCTCCCTTAATTTGGGAGTAATGGTGGGAATATTTGCCACCTCAAACCGAAAAGTTCGTCCCCGTTGGCGGTAGAACTTAAAGGGGCTTTCGCCACTAAGCAGAAAAATAAGCGTTGGACCAATAGCGTATAGGTCGGATTGGGTCACGGGCTGTCCTCGTTCTTGTTCGGGGGCGCAATAACCCTCTGCACCAATACGGGTACCAGGGACAGTTCCAATCTCTTTAACAGCGCCAAAATCTAGTACCACAATACGATTATTAGCATTGCGTACCATGAGGTTCGCAGGTTTAATATCGCGGTGGATAAGAGGAGGCTCTTGGCTGTGAATATAGTCCAAAATATCGCAGGTTTGAATCATCCAAGCGATCGCTTGGCTTGGTGTTACCGGACCTTTCTTGTAAATCAGCTTTTCTAAATCCTGCCCGTGGACTAATTCCATCGCTAAATACTTCTTCCCAGCTTCCACAAAAAAATCATAATATTTGGGAATTCCAGAATGGCTCAGGGATTTAAGAGTGTGCGCCTCTCTTTCAAATAATTCCTGTGCCTTAGCGATTTTAGCCATATCGGCATTCATTTGCTTCAACACCAGTAATCCCCGTTGTCCGGCAATTTTACCGGCGGCATCCCGTGCTAAATAAGTCGTACCCATACCCCCTTGCCCTAAGATTCGCAACACTTGATAGTGACGAATCGTGTGCAGAATATTCAGGGGTTGACCGCAGTGGATGCAAAATAAATTCTCAGGAGAATTTCCTGCGTGTGTGCAATTAGGCACATCTGGAGACCGTTGTGGTAGAGTTTCCCAGTTCATTTGAAATTGCAGGAGCGGACCTCCCTGTGCCAATTGCAACAAGGAATTATCGGGAACAAACCCCTGAGTAACCAAAACCCCGTTAAGAAAAGTCCCATTTGTACCTCTACTAATCACCTGCCAAGAACCGCCCTTAGAATTGCCAGATTCGGCAGAACCCATTTGTCTAAGTTCCAGATGATGTCGTGAAACCAAGCTATCGGTCAAAACGATGTCATTGTCCGCCGAGCGACCAATCCGGATAACAGTTTCATCCTGAAAGTGCCAGTGCTGGAGGGGTGTTTTTTCTTGCGGTTCTAAAAGGGTCAGTGTGACCATAGGCGATTTTAAAGTGAAGAATGGGGAGAGGGGACAACGGGAGGGGATACAAGGAGAAGGGGAGGCAAGGAAAGTTCTTGTCTGCTTATCTCCTTATGTCCTTGTCCCCAATCCAAAATTCACAGCTGCTGTTCCATGTTTGGTCGTACCTTTGCTCGGATAACAACAGCAGTAATATTGTCATGACCATTGTAATTGTTTGCCAAATCAATGATAGATTTTACACCGCGCTCTAAATTAGCGCTAGAACTCAGCAAAGGTTGCAAGTGAGTCTCCCAATGGATTGTCAGAAAATTGTTATCTGACAACCCATCTGAAGCGAGAATAAACA
This sequence comes from Scytonema sp. NUACC21, assembly GCF_054684315.1. Taxonomy (NCBI): domain Bacteria; kingdom Bacillati; phylum Cyanobacteriota; class Cyanophyceae; order Nostocales; family Scytonemataceae; genus Scytonema; species Scytonema sp. NUACC21. The sequence goes on from NZ_BAAFZH010000099.1 coordinate 175,540, forward strand.
AGGTATCCTCATTTACCTCTAAAAACTTAACATCGGGAATGATAAAATTCTCATCCCGCGGACCGAGAGCTTGGGTGAGTTGATAAGCATCAGGGCGAGCATAAGCCACAGTAGGTTCAACTCCTCGAGAAATTTCTCTTTGACCAACTTCGTGGTCTACCGTTATTTGTTCCAATCCCCCCTTGCGAGTGACTCGGTATAGACGGCTATCTCCCACGTGAGCTACGGCAACCTGAGTGTCATACATGAGAACCATAACTAAAGTCGTACCCATACGTCCAACGCCAGAACGGGAATCTTTTTGATTGACATCGTAAATTGCCTTGTTCGCTTGACGTACTGCGTGGCGTATCTCGCTTTCCGTTGGCAGTTGCTTGGAACTCCAATGCTTTTGAAAGTACTGTCTTAAAGTGCTGACAGCCAAAGCACTAGCCACCTCACCGCCTGCGTGCCCGCCCATGCCATCACACAGAACATACAGACCTCTCGCCTGCAAAGTACGGCTATTAGGCAATTCCAATTTATAAATTTCTGTTTCAATACCAAAGTAGTCTTCGTTGTGGTCGCGTTGCCGTCCTACATCGGTTAGCCCTGCATAATCTAGACTAATTAATTGCATTGGTAGAACCACTGTCGGCATATCATCGCCCTTTGACTCTGTGTCTTCTTCTTCATCTAATTGCAAGATAGTAGGAGAAGCAGTACCTTGTGGGAATTCTGAGGTAGCTGAAGGCAGATTCGTAAAAGAATGGCCTTGTAATTCCGAGGAGATAACCTCTAAGCGAGATTGCAATTCCTCTAAGGACTGAATTTTATCTAGTTCTAAATCTCCTAATAAATGTAGAATAGAGCCAAACTGAGTGCGTTGGGATTCTCTAAACAAAGCTTGCCACACTCGTCCTAAAACTTGAATTGTGAACCCCGACCCATCCACAGCAGCTATTGGTGTTTCTATCTCTGTTGAGAATTGACGCTCTGTAGTATCTTCATCTTTAGGTTCTAGGTACAACTTCTGTAATGCCAATGATTGGTCTTCATCCAACCGCAAGTTGGATAACTCCAAAAGACTTTGACGACAGTTGACTTTTTCTAGAACGACCCAAAGTTGAGTCATTTGATAAAAAAAGTTTACGATTTGCAACGAACTCGTTGTTTCTTCATGCCATACGTCAAGTAAGTACTGCCAATTCGATCGGTCTTGAATCAGTACTACCTGGATGTCATTCTGTTGCCAAGCATCGTGGATTGGCGGTATCCCTAAATTACATAAGGATTGTAAAGTAACGTATGGTTGAGCCAGAGTGGGAATTTGACTCGTTCCTACTGATGTTGTCGCCATTCCTTGTTGCTCATTATCCAACATGACCTCAAGAAGAGACCTTTGATAAGGTTGGCAATCTAGCACTCTCACGCACACCTCAGCATTGGGGGCAATTTCTGCCAACGCTGGTAGCGCTTCTAGTAGTTGATATCGCCGCTGCTCATCTAAATAAGACCCGACTGGCAGAGGAGAGGGGGAGGAGGAGACAAGGGGAGGCGCAGAAAGGGAAAGTGGATCTGTAGGGGAGTTCTCCTTGTCCTCTTGTTCTGTCTTGCCAAGCTCCCAATCCCTCGTTACTTTGGTAATAATTGCCCACCAAACTGTTCCGCATTCAGTACCGCAGTTGTCACAGTATTGTGCATCCAAAGCAACGTGAGTACTACATTTCGGACAGATCCGATGGGTCAGTGAAGCGCCACAGTTTTGGCAAAATTTATTGCTGTTGGGGTTATCAAAATTACACTGAGGGCAAATCAGCATTGTGGAAGTTCCTTCATTCCCGTTCCAAGGTGCTTCTAACCACTACAATCCAAAGTGCCACAATTATCAGCACCTGCCTACAGTAGACCTACAATATATTGTGGTTCATATAGTGAATTTTTGTAGCAGTTTTAATTTTTACAAATCTTATCTAGAAATTTTCAATATCGGCAAGCCGCTATGCTGCTATTTCGACGACCTAATTATTTTTGAGTTTTACCTCCAGAAGCCAAACGTAATAATAATTTGAGTTCATTACTAGTTAGGTCTCGAAATTGACCGGGTTGCAAACCCTCTAGTTGTAGATGGGAGATGCTCACCCTTACCAAGCGCAAAGTTGGAAATCCCACAGATGCTGTCATTCGTCGCACTTGCCGATTTTTCCCTTCTGTTAAAGTCATTTCCAACCAAGCAGTTGGCACATTTTTACGAAATCTTATGGGCGGATTGCGTTCTGGTAAAGCTGGTTCTGCTGGTAACAATCGTACCTTGGTTGGTCGAGTACGGTAGTTTTGAATAATAACACCTTCTTTCAGCTTAGCCAACGCCGCATCATCAGGAATTCGTTCTACTTGTATCCAATAAGTACGTTCGTGTCCAAACTGAGGATGAGAAAGGCGGTGTTGTAATTGTCCGTGGTCGGTCAACAGCAGTAAACCCTCACTGTCCCAGTCCAGACGTCCCACCGGATAGATATTGGGAACGTTAATATAATCTTTTAGGGTGCTGCGATCGGGCATATCTTGCGTGAACTGGCAAAGGACTCCATAGGGTTTGTAGAAAAGGATATATCGATAGTTATTAGTCATGGGTCAGTAAAGTAATCCTGACTGCATTTACCTCTCATTTTGTCAACTCCTTGCTTTTTACCATAAGGAAAATGGTAAAATCTTTTCTCAAGCTAGGGGTGCCTGTATAACAGGCTGAGATTAGACCCTTAACACCTGAGTCCGGGTAATACCGGCGGAGGGAAGCTGTTTATCGAGGTAATCAAAATATATGCGGACAGAATGGGTCGCTAAGCGTAGTGGGCAAAGTAATGTTACACAAATGCATTATGCCCGTCAGGGTGTGATAACCGAAGAAATGCACTACGTCGCTCACCGGGAAAACCTTCCCGTTGAACTAATTAAAGACGAAGTGGCACGGGGACGCATGATTATCCCAGCTAATATTAACCATACTAACTTGGAACCAATGTGTATTGGCATCGCTTCCAAGTGTAAGGTTAATGCTAACATTGGTGCATCTCCCAACTCTTCCAATATTGAAGAAGAGCTATCGAAGCTGCATTTAGCTGTGAAATACGGTGCTGACACCGTCATGGACTTATCTACTGGTGGCGGTAATTTGGACAAAATTCGTACTGCCATTATCAATGCTTCATCAGTCCCAATTGGAACTGTACCAGTGTATCAAGCTTTGGAAAGTGTCCACGGTAAAATAGAGAACCTCACACCGGATGACTTTCTCCACGTGATTGAAAAACACGCCCAGCAAGGCGTAGATTATATGACTATTCACGCTGGGATTTTAATTGAACACCTACCCTTGGTTAGAAGCCGCATCACTGGTATCGTATCTCGTGGCGGTGGTATTTTGGCAAGGTGGATGCTAAGCCATCACAAGCAAAACCCGCTTTACACCCACTTCCAAGATATCATTGAGATTTTTAAAAAGTACGATGTATCTTTCAGCTTAGGTGACTCCCTCCGTCCCGGTTGTCTCCATGATGCCTCTGATGAAGCACAATTGGCAGAACTCAAAACCCTCGGACAATTAACTCGCAAAGCTTGGGAACATAACGTACAGGTTATGGTTGAGGGTCCCGGACACGTGCCAATGGATCAAATCGAGTTTAATGTCAAGAAACAAATGGAAGAGTGTTCTGAGGCACCTTTCTACGTACTGGGACCTTTGGTGACAGATATTGCTCCGGGCTACGACCACATTACCTCAGCGATTGGGGCTGCTATGGCTGGTTGGTACGGTACTGCCATGCTGTGCTATGTAATGTTAAGCATACCGCCAGCGTTCATCCTGAGCCAGGATCAAACTCTCCGTTTTGATTCCTCTTGTACAGACGCGCCGTGGCTCGTCTCTACATTTTTGGCTAATTTTTGTTTTTTGTCTTGGGGTTTTCCCCGCGACTTAATTTCTTGACGAGGACTTTAAATGCTTGGCTTTCAAACTATTACTTTATCTTGGTTCGGCTGCGTGCTTCGCGGCTTCTTCGCGCTTCACACTTTATCTAGAGTAACAACCCTATTTCTCTTTGTCAAGGGGTTTCTCTAAATTTTCTTCACCCGTTTCTTTTTTCTAGATGGGGGTGACCTCACAACCTAAGTCCTGCAATAGTTTCAAAGCTCTCGCATCTCGTTTTTAGCTTTCAAACTATATCTTTTTTTCTTGGTTCGGCGTGTCTTCAGGGTCTTTTCCCTTGACACTTCCCTAATATAACGAGAAAATCCAGCCTGTGGGTAGGGAAAACCGTACTTTTTTATTTCGGTTGTCTTTTTCTTTTCGCAAAGCTGACCACCTTCAATCAGCGATCGCTAACTGAGGTTATAGAAGTAGGGGCGAACGGTGGTTCGCCCTTCTAACGGTGGTTCGCCAGGAGTTCCTAGTGGTAAGGATTCAATAGTCCCCGTATCTATTAACCCGTAGATAGAGGCTTCTCTTTAATAGTGTGTGGAAACTGGATACAAGCTTAAAGCACTTGGGATTAACAAACTTTCTAACTTTTACTTAGAGGGAGTTTAGAGCTTTTGAAAAAGGCAGGAGGGCAATTAAGACGGGGATTCAGACCCCCAACAAGATTGAAGACCGCCAAATCTTCAATTATGGCGGGGAACTTAAACCCTTCTTGAGCAAGGGAAAAGGGCTTTTCTAAAAACTTTTTTCTTTCATAAATGCCCTCTGCCCTCTGCCTTGCCCGGAGGGCTTTTAATTTTTACGATTCAAATTTAAGAATTAAGGAGAATTTCATGTCACTTATTTATGATGAATCATTTGAAATGATTGTTGAAAACGTTGAAGAAAGAGCGCAGGAGGAAGAATATCATCCAGTGCAAATGACAACAAGCAGGGGTTTAATTGATTGTCGCTACTATCGAGTGGAGGATGCAGAAAAAGCAGTCATTTTGGTTGGAGGCGTTGGTGGTGACTGGGACACACCAGCTCGTGGCTTATACCCCTTGTTGGGTGAGGTTTTGCGAAAAGAGGGAATAGCCTCTCTGCGAGTTCAATATCGAAATCCAACAGATTTAGTGGAATCTACTTTAGATGTTTTAGCAGGTCTTATCTATTTGCAAGACAAAGGTGTTAAAGAAGTTGGTCTGGTTGGGCACTCTTTTGGAGGTGCAGTGGTTATCCAAGCAGCAGCTCAATCACCTGATATCAGGACTGTTATTACTCTAGCTACTCAATCTTACGGTACGGATGCTGTCACTCAATTAGGTACAGGATGCTCGCTGCTGCTGTTGCATGGAACATCTGACCTGGTCTTACCGCCTTCATGTTCGCAATATGTCTATCAACTTGCACTGGAACCCAAGCGTCTCATTATGTATCCAGATGCGGGTCATGGTCTAGATGAAGTAGCTGATGAAGTATACCTGATGGTTCGGAACTGGATTGTTCAACAACTGAACCGTCCTACGTCAAGTTTGTCTTAGGGGTTTTGTATGGTAGGAAGCCTGGTATTATTACCGGCTTCTGATTATCATTATTTAAACTAACACACATTTGGACGTGAGTGCTGAGCGATCGCCATCTATAGATAGATGCATAGCTCCAACTTATACAGTAAATATTTTGTCAGCACTCATTAAATATGTCTGGGTTTGTGATGAATATAGCACTGGAGGCATTTATGTTTGCGTTCCTGCAAAATATTTTTTCATGAAATGAAAAATAATAATGTCATTTTGCAAACAATGAACGTTAGCACAATTTATACAAATAAGCGCTCTGCCTAAGACATAATTTATTTCCTTACCGCAAAAAGATTACCTAAAGACGTAGTAGGGTCATACCTCACAACAGCGAACGTGCGACATAGCCCTACCTACAAAAATCGGTAATTGTAGAGCGGATAATAGGTAGTCATAAAAAACGCAAATTATTTACCGGAATAATTATATCAACCGACATATTAAATTTTTATTCCTAGAGAATGACGAAGTTATACTAAATTTAAGTTAATATGCTAAAGTCTAAATTTAGAATAAACGCAATTTTTCAAATTCCGAAAATTTTCTGTAAAACTAATATATTTACTGCCTTTAAGCCAATCATTTATGCTAGTTAATAAAACTATATATTATGAAAGCCACAAGTTTAAGGTATCTGCAAGCCAGAATAGGAAAACGAAACATACGGAATTGGCTCAATCCTGATTTAATAATAGGGGATTGACATACTAAGTATAGTGGCATTACGTCTTACTACTAATTAGGTACATAATGCAGCTAACATATGCAACAGCATATCTAGATTCTTTTATTTCCATCTTTACTCATCACAAACATCCTCCTATAGATAGGCTCGAAAAAAACCATTTGTAGCAAATAATTAACAAAAGCTGAGATCCAAAGTTATTTTACACATAAATTTATATCTGCGGTTCATCGTATGTTCGTAGCACTCTGGCCCGGAAACGTTTATCCCTTGGGAGCCACCTGGGATGGTAAAGGTACAAACTTCGCTTTGTTTTCAGAAAACGCAACAGGTGTTGAACTTTGTTTGTTTGATAAAGATAATCAAGAAACACGCCTTGAACTAACCGAAGTTAGTAACTTTGTTTGGCATGGTTATTTACCAGGAGTAGGACCAGGACAAAGATACGGATATAGAGTTCATGGTCCTTATGCCCCGAACGAAGGTCATCGGTTCAATCCCAATAAACTGCTGATTGACCCATACGCAAAGGCATTAGATGGTGATGTTGGGAATGGTCCGGAGATATTTGGTTACTCTTGGGAATCTCCAGAAGAAGACCTTTCTTTTTCAGATTTAGATAGTGCCCCTTTGATGCCAAAGTCTATTGTTGTAGATCAGACCTTTGACTGGGAAGGGGATCAGCTGCTGCGAACTCCTTGGCATGAAACTGTGATTTATGAAACCCACGTCAAGGGTTTCACCAAGCTGCATCCAGATATCCCAGAAGAAATGCGCGGTACCTATGCCGGTTTGGGGCATCCAGCAGCGATCGAACATCTCTTGAGGCTGGGAATCACAGCGGTTGAACTCATGCCCGTGCATCACTTTCTGTCACATCCGGGACATTTGGTTGGTAAAAATCTAAAGAATTACTGGGGCTACGACTCCGTTAACTATTTCGCTCCTTATGCCGGCTACAGTTCTAGTGGAACTCTGGGAGAACAAGTCACTGAGTTCAAGGAGATGGTTAAAGCACTGCATCGTGCTGGAATAGAGGTGATTTTGGATGTGGTTTACAACCACACAGGGGAAGGCAATCACTTAGGACCTACAATCACACTGCGAGGCATCGACAATGCCATTTACTACCGTCTGGTAGAGAACGACCCACGCTACTATATGGACTATACAGGTTGCGGTAACTCTCTATACGTGCGCCAACCGCAAGTCCTGAAGTTAATTATGGATAGCTTGCGCTATTGGGTTTTAGAGATGCACGTAGATGGATTTCGCTTTGACCTAGCTTCAGCGTTAGCACGAGAGTTATACGAAGTAAATAGTCTGGCAGCTTTCTTTGACATTATTCATCAAGACCCCGTATTGGCTGGTGTGAAACTCATTGCTGAACCTTGGGATTTGGGAACTGGAGGTTACCAAGTTGGTCAATTCCCAGTTCTCTGGTCTGAATGGAATGGGAGGTATCGCGATACTGTGCGGGACTTTTGGCGCGGTATTGATGAAAGCTTGGGGCAATTTGCTTACTGCTTCACAGGTAGCCCCGATTTGTATGCACTAAACGGACGACGACCGAATGCAAGTGTTAACTTCATTACCGCCCATGATGGCTTTACCTTAAACGATCTCGTTAGTTACAACGACAAACACAATGAAGCTAATGGAGAAGGTAACTGCGATGGAGAAAGCCACAACCGCTCCTGGAATTGTGGGTTTGAAGGTTCAACAGATGATGTAGAAGTACTGCAATTGCGGGAACGAATGCGGCGGAACTTTTTAGCAACATTGATGCTGTCCCAAGGTATTCCAATGTTGCTAGGGGGAGATGAAATGGGCCGAACTCAAAAGGGCAACAACAATGCTTACTGCCAAGACAATGAAATCTCCTGGTTTGATTGGGACTTGCCTCAAGGTAATGAGGACTTGGTAAATTTTGCCCGAGAACTTGTCTACTTCCGGAAACAACATCCAGTCTTTCGGCGACGCAAGTGGTTTCAGGGCAGACCAATTTACGGAAAGGGTATCAGTGATATCGAGTGGTTTAACCCTGATGGCAGTGAGATGACTCAAGAACAGTGGGATATCGGTTACGCCAAGTCAATTGGGGTTTACCTGGATGGAAACCAATTACCTAGTGTTGGTCCTAAAGGCGAACGTATCAGCGATGACAGTTTTCTCCTGTTTTTTAACGCTCACTATGAAACCATTGAGTTTTCCCTACCAAGCGCAATGCAACATAGGGAGTGGCGCATTGTGATTGATACAAAAGAACCTCGCTTTGTCCAAGAGGAAAGGCGTTACACGGGTAACCAAGCTGTACCCGTTGTTGCACGGTCAATGGTAGTGCTACAACGCTTAGGCTAGGGGCTGAAAGTTAGGGTCTCTTGATTAGGGAGACAAGGAGGAATTTTCTTGCTTGTCTCTCCCGTCTTGTCTTGCTTCTCCCTCATTTATCACTCATTACTCAGGATGCAGAACTTACTATGAAAATTGGCACTCATTACTTAGGTGACGGTCGTTGTGAATTTAGGGTTTGGGCACCGAATGCAGAATCTGCAGCGGTAAAAATAGTCTCGCCTCAAGAACGCTTGCTTCCAATGCAGCAGCAGGACGCAGGATACTGGCAGTTGACCGCTATGGACGTGTATCCCGGCACACAATACTTCTATCAATTAAATAATGGTGAAAGCAGACCCGATCCTGCCTCAAATTACCAACCTACAGGAGTACACACTGCTTCACAGGTCATAGACCATAACTTTACTTGGAATGACAGCAATTGGTCTGGCATACCTTTAGAAAATTTCATTATCTATGAGTTGCACGTTGGAACTTTTACCCAAGAAGGAACATTTGAGGCAATTATTCCCCGACTCAAAGATTTAAAAGAGCTAGGGGTGAATGCAATTGAAATCATGCCAATTGCACAATTTCCTGGCGATCGACCTACAGATAATAGTTGTGCTTATCGTAATTGGGGCTATGATGGCGTTTATCCTTTTGCGGTACAAAATTCTTATGGTGGACCAGAAGGATTGAAGCGGCTTGTAGACGCTTGCCATCAACAGGGAGTTGCCGTAGTTCTCGATGTGGTATACAACCACTTTGGACCAGAAGGCAACTACATGAGCCATTTTGGTTCCTATTTTACACATGCCTATCGCACTCCTTGGGGCGATGCCATGAATTTTGATGATGGTCACAGCCATAATGTGCGTAACTATTTCATTCAAAACGCTCTGTACTGGCTCAGAGACTATCATATTGACGCACTACGCTTAGATGCTGTTCACGCCATTTACGATTTAGGTGCTAAACACTTTTTGGAAGAACTAGCAGAAAATGTTGCTGCTCTTTCAAAAGAACAGGGACGAAAACTTTATCTGATTGCAGAAAGTGACTTAAACGATCCTCGGGTTGTTCGTCCTGTGAAATCTGGAGGGTATGGAATCGACGCGCAATGGAGTGATGACTTCCATCATGCACTACACACGTTACTGACAGGGGAGAAAACAGGATATTATGAAGACTTTGGTAAGTGCGAACACCTGGCAAAAGCCTATCGGGACACTTTTGTGTACGACTGGAAGTATTCCCCCCATCGCAAACGCTTTCATGGCAATTCTGTACTCGATCGCTCGCCCAATCAATTTGTCGTCTGCATTCAAAATCACGACCAAGTAGGAAATAGAATGCTGGGTGAGCGAATCTCAAATCTTGTATCGTTTGAAGGTTTGAAGTTAGCTGCTGGTGCGCTCTTACTTTCTCCCTACATACCCCTTTTATTCATGGGTGAAGAGTATGGAGAAGAAGCACCTTTTGCCTACTTTGTCAGCCACTCCGATCCTGATTTGATTAGAGCAGTCAGACAAGGGCGGAAACAAGAGTTTGCCGCCTTTCATGCTCAAGGCGAACCACCCGATCCAGAATCTTCTGAAACCTTCCTCAATTGCAAGCTGAATTGGGAAAAACGCAAAGAAGGAAAACATCGAATTCTTTGGTCATTGTATCAGCACCTCATTCAACTGCGAAGTACAATTCCCGCTTTGATGGAACGCCTTCGCCAGAACATGGAAGTCGATTTCCTAGAAGATAAAAAAATTATTTGGTGGCGTAGGTGGAGTGAAAACAATCACATACTTTGTTTAATGAATTTTAACCAAAGCGATGTTCATTTTGGTTCTGCAATGCTAGGCGATGGTTGGAGCAAGATTGTAGATTCGGCTGAGGAAAAGTGGCAAGGGTCTGGCTCGCAACTTCCAAAAGAACTTAGCAATGGAAAAGAACTAATTCTCCGTCCTCAGAGTTTTGCGCTTTACCAAAAGAATAGTTAGTAGTTGGTGGTTAGCAGTTAGAAGTTAATAGTAAAAACTCATAACAAATCATCATTAACCACGGACCACGAACCACGAACCATTAACCATTAGGTGTCACTTAATATGCGAATCCCAACAGTTACTTACCGAATTCAGTTCAATTCTACCTTTAGTTTTGACTCAGCAAAGGCTATTACAAGCTATATAGCAGACTTGGGCATCTCCGATCTTTATGCATCTCCTATATTTAAAGCAAGAGCAGGAAGTACTCACGGATATGACGTTGTCGATCCCACTCAACTAAACCCAGAATTAGGAACTGAGGAAGCGTTTGAAACCTTAGTCAAAGAATTACAGCAGCGCGGCATGGGTTGGGTTCAGGATATTGTACCTAACCATATGGCTTATGATAGCCAAAATCAGTATTTGATGGATGTTTTAGAAAACGGTCCTGATTCAACTTTTCTTGATTATTTTGATATTGCCTGGAATTCACCTTTTGCTAGTAGCGATAAACCTATTTTGGCTCCCTTACTTGGAGATTTTTTTGCTAATAGCTTAGAGAAAGGTGAAATTCAATTAAAGTATGAAGAAAGCGGTTTGAGTGTCAACTATTATAGCTTGAAGCTGCCTCTAAAACTAGAGTCCTATGCCAAATTTTTGACGCAAAATTTAGGCAAATTAGCCAAAACTTTAGATAGAAACCATCCAATTTTTGTAAGATTGCTTGGTATTCTCTACATGGTAAAAAATATTCCTTCGGAACTAACAGCACAGCAAAGAAGAGACCAGTCAGCTTTTGTGAAAGGGCTACTTTGGGAACTTTATAATGATAACAATGATGTCAGAACATTTATTGATGGAAATTTAAAACTTTTTAATGGTGAACCAGGAAAACCAGAAAGTTTCAATCTTTTAGAGAATTTATTGTCCGAACAGTTTTTCCGCCTCTCCTATTGGAAAGTAGGGGCTGAAGAAATGAATTACAGAAGATTTTTCACTGTTAATGAATTAATATCAGTTAGGGTTGAAGACTTTAAAGTCTTCAAAAATACTCACGATCTGATTTCCAAGCTAGTTCATGAAGGTAAGTTTACAGGTTTGCGAATAGACCATATTGACGGGCTATACGACCCAACACAATATTTAGAAAGACTAAGAGAGAAAACGGGGGATACATACATCACTGTTGAAAAAATTCTCCAGCCAGGAGAAAACTTGCCGAATAACTGGTCAGTTCAAGGTACGTCTGGGTATGATTATTTAAATTATATCAATGGAATTTTCTGCCAAACTGAAAACGAAGATAAGTTTACTCGGATTTACTCTAATTTTACAGGAATTAGAAGACCCTATGAGGAGCTTATCCCAGAGAAAAAACATTTAATAATAGAGAGAAATTTAGCTGGTGATATTGATAACCTGGCTTTTCTCTTAAAAACTATAGCAAGTAACTATCGTTATGGCAGTGACTTTACAATCAATGGTTTGAAGCGAGCACTCGCAGAAGTCCTTAGTCGTTTTCCAGTTTATCGAACTTATATCAATCAAGAAGGGATATCTGAGATAGATCGTTCTTATATTCGGGAAGTGATTGAAGCTGCCAAACCACATTTGCCATTCTTAGATAATGAATTGAACTTTATTGAGAAATTGCTGTTGCTGGAATACGATGATTTTCTCACGCAAGATGGGAAAGACCAGTGGCTCTACTTTGTTATGAGGGTGCAACAGTATACGGGACCATTGATGGCTAAAGGTGTTGAAGACACAGCCTTATACGTCTATAATCGCTTCATTGCCTTAAACGAAGTAGGTGGCGAACCCGGTCGATTTGGTATTAGTCTTTCAGAATTTAATGAATTTAATCAGAAAAGGCAGGCGAGTTGGCCTCTGGCAATGAATGCTACTTCAACTCACGATACCAAACGGGGGGAAGATATCAGGGCAAGGCTAAATGTCCTGTCAGAAATTCCCGAGGAATGGGAAAAACAAGTCCGTATCTGGAGTGAAATTAATCATTCCCACAAAAAGACTATTAAACGGTTTGCTATGCCCGACAGGAACGATGAGTATCTTTTCTACCAAACCCTTGTAGGTGCTTTTCCATTTTTTGAACATGAGTATGCAGACTGTGTTGAGCGTGTAAAAGAGTATGTTCTTAAAGCCATCAGAGAAGCAAAAGTGTATACTGCTTGGCTGCGACAAAATAGTATTTACGAAGATGCCTTTGTTAATTTTGTCAAATCAGTTCTAGAACTTTCGGAGAACAATCCCTTCTTAAAAGAATTTATTCCTTTCCAACAAAGAGTTGCTTACTATGGCATTTTTAACTCTCTGTCTCAAGTATTGATAAAAATCGCTTCTCCTGGAATCCCAGACTTTTATCAAGGAACTGAATTATGGGATTTCAGTTTGGTCGATCCTGATAATCGCCGTCCAGTTGACTTTGAAATTCGGCAGTCCTACCTCAAAACAATTAAGGAGCAAGCCAAGACAGATATCCTCCAGCTGATAGATGAGTTACTGGCAACGAAAGAAGATGCGAGAATCAAGCTGTTCTTAATCGTTCAAGCTTTAAAAGCAAGAACAGAAAATATAAATGTTTTCCGTGAAGGTAACTACCTACCTTTGGAAGTGAGTGGTAAGTTGCAAGACCATATTGTTGCCTTTGCAAGGAGCAATGGTAATAAGACGATTGTGACTATTGCGCCTCGCTTTTTCACCAGCTTGATTCAACCAGGAGAGTATCCGCTTGGACAACAAGTTTGGCAAGATACTTCCCTAAAGCTGCCTTCAGGATTCTCTTCAACGTGGAAAGATGCAATTACACAGCAAACAATTCAAGCTAATGACACTTTGTTTATTGGTGAAGCACTGACGCATTTCCCTGTAGGATTGCTAATTAGCCAAGAATAAAATTTTGAATTTTGTAAGGTGGGCAATGCCCACCTTCAATAACTTTTTCCCCTAAAAATAATAAATAAAAATGGTCTGAAGCCCGATCGATGACCAATGACAAAGGACAATTTTTTTGAAAATCCAAATAAGAAATCCCGAGAGGATTCCAAGCAAGGTATTTTGGGGGCTGTTTGGAAGCATAGGAATCCTCTGAGACCAGCTTAACACCCTTAAAGACAATAACTGCTCTCGCTTAAAATCCACTTCTACCAAAAGATGGAAGCAATTGTTACGTATAAATGTAATTCATAACACATTTTGGTACAGAATCAAAGAGCTGTTTGTAAAACCTGGGAAATTTGGGTAGTTGGCTTTAATACAGATCGCTCAACAATGTCTGCTGCTCGTTTGACTCCGCCTGCTTCAAGGATCGATTGCTTGACTCTCAATGCGTTATCAACGTAGACATCTTCTGCAAGCACCCGTTGAATAGCTCCTCGCAGCGTTGAGACACTCAAGCTAGATAACGGAACAATTTCTCCAGTACCTGTCCATTTGATTCGTGCTGCATTTCCCGGTTGCTCATAGGTGATTGGGATAGCTATCAAGGGAACTCCATGGGTCAAGGAGTCAAGTAAAGTATTAAGACCCCCGTGAGTAATAGTTAATTTGGCTTTGGCAAGGACTTCAAGCTGAGGAGCGTACTCTACCACTAATGGAGAACCAGCTAGTTTTTTAACTGTTTCTGCATCTACTTTAGTTCCAAGTGCGATCGCTAACTGCACATCCAACCCTTCACAAGCAGCAGCGATGCACTCAAAGATGTCTTGCTTGGTATTTTGCATACTTCCAAGGGAAGCGTAGATGAGAGGTTGCCCGGTTAATCGTTCAAAGGGAAAGAAACCTTTGTGGGGTGATGTGTTGCGAAAAGGGCCCGCGTAATGGAAGTGTTTTGGCAAATTGACGCAAGGGAAATCAAAAGCAGCTGGTTGTTGGCTAATTTGAGCAAGTTGAGATCGGGAAGCATATAATTTGGGATTAACTGGCAATTTCCAACTTCGACGGTAATCATTCAGAACTTGCAGAATTGGTTGGCAACTACGGTCTAAGATATAGTAAGTAGCCTGATTCCGAAGACGTGCCCACCAAGTATTCTGGTAAGTCCAGGGTGTGAAGAAAGGCGGAACATCGGGGCTGCGGTGAATAGCTTGAGCGCAGCATACAGAGATAAAAGGGATACTAAGGAATTCGGCGACTGCTTCACCAGCAGGTTCTAGCTGATCCACCAACAATACGTCAATTCCATCGGCTTTAATAGCGGTAGGTGCATCTTGGCAAATGATATCGGCAGTACGTTGACAAAATCTTACTGAATAACGTAATGCTTCTATACCGCTTAATTTACCTAATTGCGCTAAAGTTTCATCAAGTTCTCCCAATCGATAAGTAAATTGTCCAATTGGATGAAAGTTTAGCCCCTCCGATAGTACCTTTGACTCTATATCAGGGATTTGTAGAAACGTGACGCGGTGTCCCCGCGATCGCAGTTCTCTTCCTAAAGCAGCCAAAGGATTCAGGTGACCGGAAAAAGGCGGGCAAATAACACCAAAGTGAGTCATAAATAATTCTTTATTGGTAAGTAAATCGATGTAAAAAATCCAATTTTGCAAAAGGGCTGTTAGTGGTTAGTAGCAGGATATTAAAATTTATTTTCCTATCTATGTTGATTTACACCAACCTGCTTCTTTAGTAATTCGTAATTAATTTAGTAAATATAAATTACAAATTATCAATTTCAATAAGTTTTAAATGTTATTGCAAAACTTGAGTTCTTAAATTTCCATTGACTCAATTTTATGAATGGATTTAGCTAGTTCGGGCAGAAGCCCCACGTCTCACCCAGAGGGGAGCTTGGGATGAATGACCGAGCAGTGAGGAGTTCCACCCCCGACCAATAACGAGTGTCATTCATTGAGGGAGTGGGGTGGGCGACGAATCGCTAAACTTTGAACGAGAGTTCTTAACACTTCAGACATCGGTATATCCAAGTTTTCTGCAAACTCCTTTAAAAGCGCCAACTCCCTATCGTTAAGTCTTGTTTCAACCTTAATATATTTCTAAATCCATAAAAGGATAACCTCTTTCTAAAGACTTGTTTGATACAAGCACGAGGAGTATTTCTCGTAAATGCTTATGTAAAAGTATATACTCTAAATTACTAGATAGTTATTTAGTAAACTTTTAAAGCAGGCTTTTTGTACCTCCAAACTTGTGCCTATACACTCAGCATCAAACCCGATCTGGTAAGTGCGATCGCAGTCCTCTTTTTTGTAAATTCAGATAAATATGAGTGCTCGCCAAAATATTATTTATATTTACTGCGGTGTAAATTGGTATAAAACCCTGGTTGAACATGATAATAATGTTACTTGGAAACATCATAACTGCCTGTGTCTATCGTGTCAAAGACACATTGCACGGTATCACTAATAGTTTGGAAAGCATTCAGGATACAAGCATAAGGAGATTTTTTTGTGAGTTCTCAGACCAATCTCTTTTCACCCGTTCAACTAGGATCGTTAACACTCCCTAATCGAATTGTGATGGCACCCATGACTCGCTTGCGTGCTGGAGATGGGGGGATACCAATTCCAGCGAATGCAACTTATTATTTTCAGCGAGCATCTGCAGGATTAATTGTCACAGAGTGTACCATGATTTCGTCCCAGAGCCAAGGGTATATGAACTGTCCGGGTATTTATTCCCCAGAACAGGTAGAAGGATGGCGATTGGTAACAAATGCCGTACACGAGCAAGGAGGACGAATATTCTTACAACTTTGGCACTGTGGGCGTATTTCCCATCCCTCACTGCAAACTAATGGAGAATCACCTGTTGCTCCTAGTACAATACCAGCTGAAGGTCAACTGCATACTCCCAATGGTAAACAGCCAATGGTTGCGCCTCGTGCTTTAGAAATCCATGAAATTAAAGGAATTATTGAGGATTTTCGCAAAGCAGCAAACAATGCTCTTGCTGCCGGATTTGATGGTATAGAGTTACATGGCGCTTTTGGCTATCTCATTGACCAGTTTCTTCAAGATGTTTCCAATCATCGCACCGATGAATATGGTGGTTCAATTGAAAATCGTGCCAGATTTCTTCTAGAAGTTGTTGAGGCTGTTGCGAGTGTCTGGGGTGGAAACCGAGTGGGAATTAAGCTTTCACCTAGCAGCACCTATTACAGCATGGGAGACTCGGACCCAAAAGCTACATTTAGTTACACCATTGATGCACTTAACCGTTTTGGTTTGGCATATATCCATCTCATGGAACCTGATGAAAAAGATTTAGCAACCCGTGAAGTTTTGCATCCTGTTGCTCCAATTTTCCGCCCAATCTATAAAGGTACATTGATTGTTAATGGTGGTTTTACCAAAGAATCGGGAAATGCGATTTTAGCAGCAGGCAATGCAGATCTTGTCTCTTTTGGCAAACTATTCTTAGCAAATCCAGACTTGCCCAAACGGTTTGAGTTAAATGCTCCACTCAACTCGCCCAATCCCAAAACATTTTACGGTCAAGGCAGTAAACAACCTGAAATAGGCTACACCGATTATCCGTTTATTGACCGGGCTGCTTAGCAACCTATGCAGAAATAAGAAAACGACCTGCTCGTTTCAATAGTGTAGGTTGGGTTGAGGAACGAAACCCAAAATTTAATCCAATTATTAGATGTTGCTTCGTCTTACCCAACTTACATAATATATTTGCCGATTTAATATTTACTTTATACCTTTCGCCGTAAAATTTGACATTTGTTGGTCTATGAGAAAACTTATGAAATATTGAAAAGCTGTTTCAATCTCGTTTTTACCCAAGCCATAAAGTTGCGCTCGTGTTCAATCATATTCAATATTCCTAAATCTTGTAATTGTTGGCGCACTCCAGAAAATTCTTCTTTTTCCTTAGACAATTCTTGAGCAAATGTTTCTGCTAATGCCGGACAAGTGTGTAAAAGTTTTTCAAAATTACTTTTAGAAATCACAAATATATTAGTTTCCTCGATCGCACGAGCTGTTGCAATATAAGGAACTCCCAACATAATCGGAGTTTCACCAAAGAATTCTCCAGGAGAATAGGTTTTAATACGTTTACCCAGGCGAACAGAGAAAACTTCAATAGCACCTGAAAGGACAATATACACAGCCGCAGCCATATCACCTTCATGAAACAATGTTTCTGAGGCAGATAACTTCTTACGATACCCCGCTTCAATAATTCCCCTAAGATGGAGATCTGAGGTTTCCTGAAAATAAGGAACTTGCTTGAGCAATTGCCGAATTGAAACTACCTGAGATAGCTGAGCAGTTAGAGATAAATCAACTTTTAAACCATTGTGAATTTCTGAATTAGTTTTTGAAGATAATAGCTCCAGATTTCGCAGCCACAACTCTCGTTGAGGAAATGGAATTTTAATACCTATTTGACGAAAGTTATGTTCAATAATATAGTTTAACGAGCTTTTCACTGAAATTCCTTCATCAATTCTACTAAGCCATACCCATAATTCAAAGTTTAACGAACTGTCTCCAAACCCCTTGAAAATGACTTTAGGTGGAGGATCGTATAAAACAGAAGGCTCCATGTAAGCTGAATTCAACAGCGTTTCAGTGACTAAAATAGGATCGCTATCGTAGGCAACACGAACTTCTATACGAATTTTACCTGTAAAGTTTTTATAGCTCCAATTGAGTACTTGATTTCCAACTAAGTTGCTATTAGGAACTACAATATCCCCACCATCAAAGGTGCGGATAATTGTGGAGCGTATTGCAATTTCCTTGATATATCCTGACAACCCATTAAATTCAATATAATCTCCTACCTGCAGCTTACCCTCAAGTAGTAATGTCAATCCGCTTACCAAATTTTTGGTTAAATCCTGAAGTCCAAAGCCAATCCCTACCCCTAACCCTCCTAGTACTACAGCTAGAGAAGCCACATCGAGCCCATTGATAGACAGCACGACCAAAAAACCTAAAGCTCCAACGCTGTAACTAATTAAAGTGGATACCGCTTCTCGATTCCCTTGTGTCAGTTTCAACGGCGTTAACAAGCGATCGCTAAGTAAGCGTTTAAGCAGGTTTGTAATGGCAATAACAATCAGTAATCCTAGAATCAGCTTTAAGAGCCAAAGTATTGATATGCCTTCATCACCAGCCTTAAACAAAGGAGTAATGACTAACTGCTTAAGAGTCTCTAACAATTGCATGAGGGATAATTTGTCTAGCTTATAAGTAAAATGCTACAATGTTCGAGTGAGTATCAATTAAAATCATTAATCAACCATTGCCATTCAGTAACAATCTCTTTCGGAATTTCTAATGCTAATTTTTGCTCTTTTTCTAGAGACAAATAAAGCTTTAAAGAGTCAATAGTCTTTAAGTTAGGTAGCACATTTGTAAAATTATATTCTCCCACATTTGGTGCTGGTGATGATTCTGTATAGATATCAGATGCGCTTAGTACCTGACCTTGTGCCGTTAATATCTCTAGTGAACGTGGGTGAGAAAGTTGAGCGACGCCTGGAAAACCTACTAACCTTAAATGTATGTCCGTTGAGTTACCTGGTTTGATAACTTTAAACAGAACAACTTGCCAAGCATATCCCAATCCATCTTTAACAGAGATCTGCGAATGATAGCGTAAAACACCCGGTGCATCATGATGCTGGCGAAGCAAAGCAGCTGCATCTGGTGCAAACAATCCAAATGTACTCAGGGTTATCGCGAGCAGTAATAAGTAACACCACAATAGCCTTGTGAATAAACCTAATACCATAAAATTCTCATTGTTATATTTATAAAAATACTTGATGATGGGCATCATATAGCAATAGGCTCATCATTTATAAAATTGAGAAACCCGGTCACTTTTGGGAAACCGGGTTTGTGAGGTCTGGCAAGTTTCACAAATCAAATAGGTATGATGTGAATTAATAATTATATATATTGTCTTTCCTACTAACTACTAACTATTGACCGCTAACCACCCAAAGAATCATGAGTCCCCTGGCTGATTTAACCAGGAGTTTCTCTGAAAAACAGTAAATATCATAGTTACAAGCGGTGGAGCAGACTTAAACCGTGAGTGTCGGTTCCGCAACTGCTAAAAAGACCGTATTCACTTGCCAACTTTTGTACCTGAGCAGTTTCTGTCATGCTTGGTTTCCAGGGGTTAGGGTTGTTGTAAGCGTAAAACGTTTCAACGCCATCAATACCAAGGGCAGCAGCAGCAGGAATCAAGTCAAAATGCGATTGCCGATAACGTGCTGGGTGAGCCAATACCGCTAGTCCCCCTGCTTTATGAATAGCAGAGATTACGTTAGCTGCTTGATAATCTTCACCCGTAGTTATTCTTCTTTGGATGTAACTTTTTATACTAAAATGTTCTGTATCAAAAGCATAACCTAAAATATGAACTTCAATGTTTAAAAGATTTGCATTAATTTCTACACCACTCCATAACTGGGGAACTTTTGTGCCTGGGTTATTCCATCGCCACTGTTCCAACCAGTCTTGGGCTGCTTGATAACCAGACACAGTATGATGGTCCGTAATGGCAAGCCCTTTTAAGCCGATAGCAATAGCTTGCTCCATCAATGCACTTGGCTGCAACTTGCCATCTGAATGAACTGTGTGCATGTGAAAGTTGAAATTCCTTGGGCAACTTTGTGCATCAATGTTCTGGAATATGCTCTTTAATTGTTCGCTGGAGGCAAAAGCCTCGGCAACCTTGACAGTCATAAACACCTCTTTTCTTTTTCAGAAACGTTATTTTTCACACTGAAATAGGCGTCGTTATCAGCCTAAATACTTACCACAGCTGCATATGTGTGTTAGCAGTTAATTTCTACACATCTTTGGCAAAATTTTTCAATTTGTTAAGACTACGTTAGCAAATTTAAAGGCTTGCAGTCATGCGTGTTTTCGATTGATTTTATAAGTAAAAGTAAGAAATATTGCAAAATCTATCCGTCAAATCCACACTTTGCAACTATAATCAATATAAAAAAATTATTAAAGATTTCATAAAAAATCACTATAAAAAGCCATTACAAACTTTTTATAGCGTGTATAAATATTAACATTTACATTGGCAATCCCAATAGTTCACCAGTTCCAGGGATCGCCTGACCTACTGCACGAGCTGTAATATTATGTGAGGCAAAGTGCGTTATTGCTTGTTGTACTTGATGGGGAGGAACCAGCAGTACAAAACCGATCCCCATATTGAAAGTATTATACATTGCTTGAGAACTGACAGAGCCAACTTCTGCCAACCACTGAAATACAGGTGGAATAGACCAACTATTAGGATCTATCTTAATAGCTTGACCTTTACCCAAACAGCGAGGTAAGTTTTCTGGCAATCCTCCACCTGTAATGTGTGCCATCCCGTGAATATCTAACCCTGCTTGACGGGCTGCAAGTACTGATTTAACGTAAATAAATGTTGGTTTCAGGAAAATTTCTCCTAGTGTTTGACCTCCTAGGGTTTCTGGGCGATCGCTCCAAGAGAACCCCAAGTCATTCATAATTTTTCTGACTAAGCTGAAGCCATTACTATGGACACCACTGCTTTCAAGAGCGATCGCCACGTCCCCCACTTGCACCTGAGAGCCATCAAGCATCTGGCTTTTCTCGACAATTCCCACACAGAAGCCGGCGACATCATACTCACCTGGCTGATAAAAACCCGGCATTTCTGCTGTTTCTCCCCCCAATAGGGCGCAACCAGCCAGCTTGCATCCAGAAGCAATACCTGCAACCACCTCAGTCAACTGTTCTTTTTCCAGATGACCCGTTGCTAAGTAATCTAAAAAAAACAGTGGTTCTGCACCAGATGTCAGCACGTCATTGACACACATCGCAACCAAATCAATACCCACGGTGTCGTGACGGTTGAGAACTTGAGCAACTTTTAGCTTTGTACCAACACCATCAGTCCCAGAAATCAAAACAGGTTCTTTGTAACCACTTGGAAGTTGAAAGCAACCACCAAAGCCTCCCAATCCGCCAATGACTTCTGGTCTAAAGGTGCTGTGAACTAAATTACGAATTTGGTTGACAAACTCTCGACCAGCCTCAACATCAACTCCTGCCTCTTTATAGTCCATCAGTCAGAACACCGTTAAAGTCAATAGTCAACAGTCAATAGCCAACTCTCAATAGAAATGATTTTGGGCTTTTGACACATTAATCTAAAATACCTTATCTTCAATACCAAGCCACCATTCACCCAAATTCATCAAGTCTTGGCGGATATCTTCTAATTCACGAACATATTCAATTTCTGTCATTGTAGCTCGGCGCTCTTGGAGTTTCTTCAGCCGTAACTGCACTAACAGCCAAGGCTTGGTTATACCATCAGTAGATTCCAAGTATTTTGCTAATTGCGTACTGTCCATACACCTGCTCTTTATTTTAAACTTAGCACGGAGTTTTACAAGTTCTATAGTTGATACGTTGAACGACTAAAAACAGCCACAACAAGGAGCGTGGCTGTTCTGTTGCGGGTTAATTACTGATAGCGCAAACTAGACAGTACTTGCAACGGCACCTGTACCAGTTGGTTCAGTAACAATCCGTAACTTATTACTTAGCTGCCTGTGTGTACTGTTCAGCAACAAAATCCCAGTTAATCAAACTGTCTAGGAAAGTTTGCAGGTAATCTGGACGACGGTTTTGATAGTCCAAATAATAAGCGTGTTCCCAGACATCAGCTGTTAACAAAGGAGTTTGACCTTCAGTTATTGGATTGGCAGCATTAGGTGTTTTCACAACCTTCAGTTCACCTTTATCCAAGACCAGCCAAGCATAACCACTGCCGAACTGAGTACCTCCAGCTTGCTTAAACTGATTTTTAAATTCATCTAAGCTACCAAAGGTGGCATTGATTTTTTCGGCTAACTCCCCAGTAGGGCTACCGCCATCTTTCTTCAAGCCATTCCAGTAGAAGGTATGGTTCCATACTTGAGCGGCATTGTTGAAGATACCAACTTTAGATGGGTCATTAGCACTAGCCAGTATGACTTCTTCCAGTGTCTTGTTTTCAAGGTCTGTGCCCTTAACAAGGTTGTTGAGGTTAGTGACGTAACCTGCATGGTGCTTGTCATGATGGAACTGTAAGGTCTGAGCCGAGATGAATGGCTCTAGAGCATTGTAGTCGTATGGTAATGGGGGAAGTTCAAATGCCATTGTGTAAAATCCTCTCTTTACCGTATTCCAGTTTAGAGCTATTGCGGTAGCTATGGAGATGACTGGTTTGTGCTCTACAGTTTCAGTAACTTAAAACTGCGATACCAAACTTAACACTTCGATTTTACACGGAAATGGCACTTTGATTGTCCCATTTGCCTGTGGGGTTGGGATATATGTAAAAATGCAATGAAATTAGCAGTGTAGTATTGCGTTGACATTTGTCACCTTACATCCAGTTGAAAACTGGGGTTTAGGTCTGACTTGTGGGCAGGTTGACTGGCAAGCAACAGATGAGGACAAGATGGTAACATATATTTAAAAAAAGCGTTAAATATGAAAGATAAAGTATGCTTTTTTCATCCTTTATACTTTATCCTTCATCCTTCAAATGTTTCCCACTTTTTTACCATCTCAAGTCGAGCAGATAAGAGATTTAAAAGCGATCGCTTGTCTTCAAAGTATAGAGAGAATCGCCATTGCAACTCCCCTTAGTCAACAAGCAATTCTTACAACATATCTCCATCAAGGCAGCAAAGGAACACCAATTTTGCTGTTGCATGGATTCGACAGTTCCATTTTAGAATTTCGTTTTCTTTTACCGTTACTTGCCACTTACAATGAAACATGGGCATTAGATTTATTAGGGTTTGGCTTTACACAACACCAAAAAGAGATAAATTATAGCCCCAGTGCCATCAAAACTCACCTTTACCATTTTTGGGAAACCTTAATTCATCAACCTGTCATCTTGGTGGGTGCATCAATGGGAGGAGCCACTGCAATTGACTTTACCCTAACTTATCCTCAAGTCGTGAAATCGTTAGTCCTCATTAATAGCGTCGGTTATACTTCTGGTCCTGCTTTTAGCAAATACCTATTTCCTCCTTTTGATTTTTTGGCTGTACAATACCTGCGTCAGCGCAAGCTCATGGCATTAAATTTAGGCAGTACTTTTGCTAATTTAGACAATAAAACGCTTGTAGCTATTCAGTGTGCTATGCTACATCAAGAAATGCCTGGATGGCATGATGCTATGATTTCCTATGCCAAAACCGGTGGATATGATTATTTGGCAGATAGAATTGCTCAAGTTGACAAACCAACGCTGATTTTATGGGGAGAAGCTGATGATATGCTAGCACCAGAAGATGCAGAAAAGTTTCAAAAGGATATTCAGAATTCTCGATTAATAAAGATAAAGAATTGCGGTCATGCTCCTCAAGTTGAACAGCCAAAAATTATAGCTCAACATATTTTGCAGTTTTTAAATTATGGTAACTCTTAATAAGACTAAGCTACTTTAAGGTAGGTAAGGATAATGACAGCACAATTCAAATACATCATGTTTATGGTCAAGATGTCCCTGCAGCAGTAAAATTTTTTAGCGAAGGGTTGGGGCTTCCGGTAAAAGTTTCTTCCCCTGGTTGGGGAGAATTGGATGCTAACGGTACAACGATTGCCTTTCACGGGACTGAATCAGATGCTCAAGTCGGTTTCTCACCTATTTTGAGCTTTAACGTTGATGATATTTATACAGTCATCAGTAGCTTGGAAAACTTGGGAGCAAAACTGGAAGGAAACGTCCGCGAACCTTCTTTTGGGAAAGTAGTAGCGGTGCGTACTCCTGATGGACATTTGCTAAGTCTCCTGCAACCTTCTGCTGTGAGCACGGTTGCTCATTAATTTATTCCTTGAGGAGGAATTGTTTGCGGCGGTACGGCAACTGTCAATACTAAATTTCCATCGCTTTGTTTTATCTTAACGGTTGGAGGAGCATCAATGCCAGTGACAACAGTCCTCACGCTATTTGCGTTCAGGGACGTCACGCTCATGCTGGCGATTCCATGAGCAGGATCGCTGACATTAAAAGGTTGTCCTGAGTGCAAATGCAGTTGAGTATTCGTCAGTTCAGCGATATAAGTTTTCTCGTAGGTGGAAGTCACAACTCGTGACAGCTTTGGGTTTGTTGTTTGCAATATCACTTCAACGCCATCTTTAATAGGATTGACAGTGACATCAGTGACTTGATTCATGTCAGCCCAAACAGGTGGAATCGCTAGTAATGTTATCATTCCAGCAATTGACAAACCTGTATATGGGGGCAATTGTTGCACCATGATTCCTCACGTAGCACCCTACTTAAGTTAGGATACAATCAACACACTTTAATTTTGATAATTCTTATCAGGTTATCATTAATTTGACGGACATTGAATCAAGCTTAATTGTTGTTAACTTACCTAATAACTACCAATTGTAGAGAGACCGCGTTTGAAGTGTCTCCAAGGTAAAATATTAACAACGCAGTTGCAAGGTGCATTTTAGCAATTCTCTTCCCAATACAGTAGAATTACTTATCTTTTGCTTGGAGTCCTTGGCGACTTGGCGGTTATAGCTACGTCTTTAAGCACGCTGGCTGTCGGTGGGCAGTGCCCACCCTACGTCTTTAAATAATTGTCGGGAGTGACAGGAGCAGCAAGATAGCTAAATGCTCGAAACTACTTAACAAATGTCCACTCTAGAGTTTTGATTGGTGCAGTTTGAAGGGCTTGTGTCAGTTCTTCATTACTCTCAAATTTCAATTGCTCTAAATAGCAAGCTTCTACATTGACAGTAAACTTGTCCTCTAGAAAGGGCCAGGGTGTGACTGTAATACCATCGCTACGCTCTATCACATCATAGCGATCGCCATCTGGAAGAGTGGCAATTTCTAAAGCACGTTTACCAGCGGGTAACGCACGGTTGCAGAGGATGAGTGAAAGGCGATCGCACCATTGAAAAAACTCGTAAGCTTCTGCGGCTTCGTCTTTTGTAATATTCAACTCCTGCCGCCATTGCTCTTGATGCTGGAGTTGCTCGTCTAAAAAGCTATCCAATTCCGGAGATTCTCCACGCTTTCCTTCATTCAGAAAACTCATGTGCATGGAAATCATCATTGCCACCCACCGTCCTCGATATCGGGCATTGTGGGTAAGTTGCCGCAATTTGTTGAGATTAATTTTCTTGGCTAGAGTAAAATCCAAGGGCGCACCAGCCTCTGTCAGGTGATTACCTTCCCATTCCTTCTCCAAATCATCGTGATGGGAAATAGCAGCGATGGTCTCCAGCCAGCGTATTGGGCGTTTGTTTGGATGCCAGTGTCCTGCAATCTGAGCAGCAAGCAACGCATGGGCGCGATGGTAAATAACTTCCCAACCTTTCTCGTGTAAATTAGCAATCATGAATTAAACTTAAATGCTCGTGTAATATGGATTTGCTTTCTCATATTGCACTTATCCGATATAAAAATTCATCTTATCCAAGATAGGAATTCAGCCTTCTCAAGATTGACAAAAAGCATCCTATGAATAGATTGACATCCAAAGATTGGATTATCATTACACAACGACTGACTCCTTATTTATTTTTGCTGCCAGCAATGCTTATCTTGGGGTTAACGGTTTTTTGGCCTGCGTTGCAAGCATTTTACCTCAGTTTTACCCGTTACGAATACGATTTAACTCAAATGCCACAATGGGTTGGTTTTGCCAACTTTAGTCGATTGTGGAAAGATGCAGTTTTTTGGAAAACCTTGGGCAATACTTTACTGTATCTTGTGGGTGTTGTGCCAATTTTAGTCATAGCCCCCCTAGTACTGGCAATTTTAGTCAATCAGAAATTGCGTGGCATGAACTGGTTTAGGGCTGCGTACTACACACCAGTAGTTATTTCAATGGTAGTTGCTGGGATTGCATGGAGGTGGTTGTATGCAGAAAATGGCTTACTCAATCAGTTACTTAAAGGTATTTTTCCAGAAGGAATTCCTTGGCTAACAAGTCCCCAATTTGCACTGTACAGTGTTATGGCTGTTACTATTTGGAAAGGATTGGGTTACTACATGGTCATTTACCTAGCCGGGTTACAATCTATTCCCAGTGACATTTATGAAGCAGCAGCAATTGATGGTTCAGATGGCATTCGCAAACATTGGGATATTACCGTACCCTTGATGCAACCTTATCTCGCTTTAGTCGCAGTTATCTCAGCTATTTGCCCATCAGGAGGTGATTTTTGGCGCACCAGGTCAAATTTACACTCTCAGGCATGATACCAGCGATCGCGCTTGCTATATGCCGGGAGTACTACTGGCAATTCGCAAAGTCCTCCAGTTAAAGTCGTTAGTATATGGGTTAGAAAAAATTCTTTAAATCTCAAATCCACGCATCCAAAATCGCTCATGATCGTACCACTGACTCGCCAGAAATTTGAACAAATTGTCCCTCTCATTGCCACAGGTCCGCAGTACAAGTACTACTGGGGGAAGTTTCCAGACTTTTTGCAACGGCTGCTCATCTCTGTAGTGTCGGTTGCTGTTGTTTTACTAATAAGAAGCATTTTTGGACTTATTGAGTTTACTCCCATATTATTTCTCATGGGGCTCATTGGTGCGCTCTATTGGCTTTGGGGACCAGTGTTTTGGGCAAGTATGCGAAATGCAAAATGCCGCCGTTATAAATATGGTGGCTTTTTCCGGGGACGGGTGCTAGATTTCTGGATTACAGAAGAGTTAATTGGCAAACAGGAAACTGTAGACAACAAAGGCGATTTAGTCATTATTGAAAACCGAGAAAAACGCATTAACTTAGAAGTTGGTGACGAAACCGGATTTACGGCTGAGTACAAAGCGCCATTGCGAGTTTCTTACAAAATCATAGCTCGGGGGCAGATAGCAGAAATGCTGGTCATGTCAAACAGCCAGGATTTAAGCAAAATTGAGGAAATTTCCGATGTTTACATTCCCAGTCGTGACGTATGGGTGAGCGATTATCCTTATTTACGACGGGATTTTTTTACCGAGGTTAGTCGCCGCTTGCGCGAAAAGTATTCGGAAAGACCGCGTCGCCGTCGAAGTGATACGTAATTCGTAATTAGTAATTCGTAATTATTAGCTTAATTACAAATTACTAATTATTAATTCTTGCCATAGGCTTGCCAAGCCAAGTCTACTAGTCCATCCACAATAGCTGCGGCTACAACAGCATTACCCTTGCGACTGTCAATTGTAATGTTAGGAACTAGAGAGTCTCGCAAACGTTCTTTTGCAGCATCCACATTGAGAAACCCTGCTGGTGTAGCAACTATTAACGCAGGTCTAATTTCCTCAGCTTCAATAAGATCGATCAGTGTTATGAGGGCAGTTTGAGCTTGACCTACCACAAAAATTCCCTCTGGATATCGTCTGGCGAGGGTTTCCATTCCCCATGCTACACGTGTTTTCTCGTTTTGAGGGCGGCTGGGTGTGTCCATGCTGCAATACACGGGATTGACAAAGGTATTTTGAATGTCCTGAAGGACACCTACTTGTACCATCGGTACATCGACCACAATAGTGGTGCGTGCCGCTAGCGCTGCTGCTGCCGCCTGCAAGGCACGCTCCGAAAAGCGAATTAAGGATTTATACTCAAAGTCTGCTGTAGCATAGACTACCCGTCGAACAATTTCATACTCTGCGGGTGAAAATATATGCTCGCCCATTTCCTGGTCGATGATTGCCAAACTTTGAGCGTCAGTTATGTGCCATTCCATAGCTTTGAGCTTAGTTAATTGTCAATTGCTAATGGTATCTAAGCACTTAGCAATTAACAATTGGCGCTGCTTGGAATTCACCTTATGTTTCGGAAGGAGAAGACCGACTGAACACGGGCGACAGGTAAGCCACTAATGCACCAATGAGAAACCCAGCAATGTTGCGAGTGACTGGTAACCAGTCAGTTGTTCTGGTGACAACTGGTCCAAGACCAAAGGCAAGAAATAAAATACCCCACAAAGGAGAAAAAATGAGAGCCCATTGCCAAGCTATAATCTGTCCTTCACGTCGGGGTTGAGCAGCAAATCCACAGACAACTCCTCCAATAACGGAGGTAATTAACGTGAGAATCCACTGTTCGTGCGGTAATCCAGGAACAACAGCGCAACCGCCTTGAAGTAAACAGGTTTCAACTGTTTGCATAGCTTGTAAGATGGCTTGATCTTCGCCCTGTTCTCGCACGAAGTACAAATTCCCAAAGCGGGTCTGTAGTTCTATCCAAAAAGTACGGGGAAGTAATTCATAAACTGCGTCACCAACACTAAAGCTGAGGATGTTCCCCCCACGGGAATCCGCAACAAGCAGAACGCTTTTGTCATCCAAACCCCAAAAGTTAATCACAGCCCGACCCGGAGTGCGATCGTATTGGGTCAAGACTCGCAGTTTCCACCCTGTATCAGCTTCAAATTTGTTAAGTTCTTGAACAAGCTTGTCTTCTTGAACGCCATTGAGAGATTTCGCTAAATCTACAACTGGAGTTGGGGTGTCGGGTAATAACTCGGGATTGTCATAAGCGAATGCGCTGGGAGACTGTGTTATCCAAATCGTTCCGGCTACAAACAATACTGCAACAAATGCTAGAAATCGTCGCCAAACACTATGCTCCATAAGTTTTTTTTATACAGTTCTCTACAGTAGAAGTGAACGAGTTGTTTTAAAAGAGTACGGGAAACGTGATACTTCTTTACACTTTTTAACTTTAATCTAATCTACTGCTCTAAATCAAACTTAACTTCTAAGAGGGGTCAGGGGTCAGAGGTTAGGGGTTAGGAAGGTAGAGGAGTAGTATTCCATTTCTGAGAAGGGACAGAATAAAATGCTGATATTCTAAAAGCCAACACTACTGCAAGAAAATTTTCAATAACGATGGAAGTTGCAACACCCAGGGTTAGTAGGTGGTTTGTCCGTAGAGACATAGATGGTTTCTTTGGCTTGGCTCTTGACAATCTGATACAAATTTTGTTAATAGTCAGTCTCTGTCAAGGGGTGCTTGGCTTTTCTGTTCCCTTAGTTTACGGACGTATTTTGCCGGGAGTTGCTATGAGTTTAATCGTTGGCAACTTCTATTACAGTTGGCTAGCCTACCAAAAGGGTCAGCGAGAGCAACGGGATGACATCACCGCCATACCATATGGAATTAACACGGTCAGCCTTTTTGCTCATATTTTTTTGGTTATGCTACCTGTTCGGTTAGCAGCGATCGCTCGAGGTGCATCTTCGGAACAGGCTGCTGATTTAGCTTGGCAGGCTGGTCTTGTAGCTTGCTTGGGGTCGGGCTTAATAGAATTATCAGGTGCATGGATTGGGAATTTTCTCCGTCGTCTCGCTCCCCGCGCTGCCATGCTTTCCACGTTGGGTGGTATCGCCATCACCTTTATTGCTATTGGCTTTCTTTTCCGCACTTTTGCCAGCCCTGTCGTGGGTTTGGTTCCGCTAGGTGTTATCCTCATTAGCTATTTTGGCAGGGTTCGATTTGCTATCCCTGGTGGGTTATTAGCAGTTCTTTTAGGAATTGGTTTGGCATGGGGAACAGGTTTGGTCACCTGGGATAGCACCAAATTTAGTGCTGCGTTACAACCGATTGG
The DNA here is from genome assembly GCF_054684315.1 of Scytonema sp. NUACC21. NCBI lineage: Bacteria > Bacillati > Cyanobacteriota > Cyanophyceae > Nostocales > Scytonemataceae > Scytonema > Scytonema sp. NUACC21. The sequence continues at coordinate 205,653 of NZ_BAAFZH010000099.1, forward strand.
GGTTTATTTACCAGGGGTATGGATCGGGCAATTGTGGAACAACCGCTCGGTCTTAGTGGAGTACTTCAGTATTATTCTACCGATGGGGCTTTTTAATCTTATTGGCAGCTTGCAGAATTTAGAAAGCGCTGAAGCTGCTGGAGATACTTATCCTGCTGCTCCAAGTCTTGCAGCCAATGGCATTGGTACACTTGTGGCTGCTGTTTGCGGTTCCTGTTTTCCAACAACCATTTATATCGGTCACCCTGGTTGGAAAGCTATGGGGGCAAGAGTGGGCTACTCTATCCTCAACGGCATTTTCATGGGTATATTTTGTCTCACTGGAACCATTGCTATCGTTTCTTACTTCGTTCCAATTGAAGCTGGCATGGCAATTGTATTGTGGATTGGGATTGTGATTGTGGCTCAGGGCTTTACAGCAACTCCAACTCACCATGCTCCTGCTGTGGTTGTCGGTCTTTTACCCGGTATTGCTGGCTGGGGTGCTCTTATTGCCAAAAACGCTTTGCGGGCTGCTGGTTTGGGAACTCCAGAAAAACCCTTAACTCCAGCCCTCATTGAGCAGTTTAAATTGAGTGACACCTATATTCACGGAGCTTTTGCTCTAGAACAAGGTTTTATTTTTTCAGCTATGATTTTGTCTGGTATTACAGTGTATATTATTGAACAGGATTTTCGCAAAGCTGCTTATTGGTCTATTGGAGCGGCTGTACTTTCTTGGGTTGGTTTGATACACAGTTATAGCTGGACTGTAGCGGATACGGTTGTTAATTTGGGTTTTGGAGCGGGAGCATCTTGGGCAGTTGGCTATCTTTTACTGGGAATTCTCTTGTTTTATACCCAATGGAAGACACGCCACCAAAAAGAGAATTAACCATTATCCAGTAACAATCCAATGAACAATGAATTTATCATCTCCGATAGCTGGCAAGATTGGTTAACTGTGTTGGGATATGTATCTTTTACTTGCTTTGTGATTTGGCGAGTGTTCTTAGGTAATAGATAGAGAGTCACTTGACAGACGGGCGAGACGCCAATACCACAATAACCACAAGAAAATCACAGTGTATCAACGCAGGAAGAGACTACTGAGATTGCTAATCCTCGTCTTCATAGCTATCCCAACTCGCACTATCACTGTGGTTGTTATTGGTGGTGTAACCATCAGTTGTGCGTCGATTTTCTTGTCGTAAGGCTTCTCGTTCCCGTAGTGTCAGTAACTGTTTTGAAGATAGAGAGAGACGGTCAACTGTTCTCCTTGAGGATTTTGGGCGCGTAAAGCTTTTCCACGCAGCTTTCACACCGACAAGAATGCTGCGCGTGCCCACTTGAACATTTTGCGCTTGTTGTTTGGCGCTATCCAAGCTTTGATCTACTTGCTTAGCGACCTGATTAGCGCTTTTTACTCCTTCGCTGACATCATCAGTTAAGTCAGTGATTTCTAGGCTAGTCAGGCGGATGGCTTCTAAAGTAGGCGGTAACTCCCTTGAAAGAGTGTCAAAAAACTTTTCCGCACTACGAGCAGCCCGTGCGACTTCCTGCAAAGCCGGTAAAGCCGCCACCAAAACTGCAGTGAGGCTGGCGGCAACTAAAAGTATAGACAGTCCCAGCCAGAACAGGGGATCAATCACTTTAATGTCGTTTCTAACTATCTAAATGTTGTGGGAGGTTTTCTGAGTTTTGCTCTGTGTTTTGTCGCTTTAGTGTTTGGCTTTCTCGGTAACTAGCGTCTATGCCAGCAGCAAGCGCATCTCGCAGTCTATCTAAAGTATCATCCCAATTTGAGCGTGCGTTTGCAGAAAGGCGGTCTGCCTGCATCTGGACACTTGTTGAGATATCTTCTGCCAATTCTGGTAAAGCACTGGCAGACTTTTTCAATATCTGACGAGTTTCGCGTCCTGTGCGAGGAGCAATGAGTAACCCAGTTAAGGTACCAATAGTAGCCCCTAGCATCAAACCGCCAATAAATAATCCAGAACGGTTGTTAGACATTTTTGTTGTTTTTCTCCTTATACCCATTCTATGCGGGTTTCCACGCTTTGCAAAACCCTAACTTTATCTTTACGTTGACAAGGTGTTCAACAAAAAGGTTGCTTTTGTTTTTTCTATGTTTTTTAGATAACGCTATACAGTGATAATTCTACTGAAGTTTTGCCAATCTGAAAATGAATTTAGTTTTGTTTGTTCATTGTTGATTTCTGAGTTCCCTTTTTTACAGAGATTTTTCTGAAGCGGAAAAAATAGCGACGCCAGATTTGCTGCCCAAAAGCGATCAGGCTAAATATTTGCCGCACTTGCTGAATTTGTAACCGCATTGGTTGGTTTTGGCGTAGGTTGTGGATGTTCCGCTGACCTATGGTAATGGCTTCAGGCGCTTTGTATAGCACGGCATGAGTGGTACGCTCAGCAGCTGTGAACATATTAGTAATCCTCACTAGTTGTCGCTTGAGTAGCCACATTCTCCAGGCTACATAGAACAGTGTCAAGGATATGAGTATATTGATTGCGACAACAACTGTAACCATAACTTACCTTTTGCACCCTTTACTGGTTTACCAGAATTCTTCTGTTTCCTGACTTGGCTCTCACTCAATTACGTCATGTCATTCACGATTGTAATGGTTGAATTTTGCTTTAAATCCGTTGACCCAGCACTTAAAAGTAAAAGGGAATGCTGAATCGGGACTGCATTTGGTGGGGACGGCTATCCAAATGAGTAGAAAGCGATATAATATAGAGTTATCCCAAAAATACCGATTTTTCTGGGGATTTGGCTAAAATATGACTGAAAATTCTATATTATTAACCAATATCAAGTTATAACTAGATATATTAAAATTTCAATAACACTTGTGTCATGTTGTACATTCACGCCGGAAGCCAACGCTGGAATTGTGTATTCTGAAAACAGCTAGGCTAATGTTTAAATGGAGGTCGAATGACTCCTATGATGATGCGTCAGCTTTGGTCTTTGGTAGAAACCACCCAAGCTAAGACGCTTTTGCAGCTCGATGATGCCAGTTTGGTGCAATGGTTGGTAAAGCAAATCAAAACCCAAGCTCTGTTAGACTGTCGTGAAACCGATTTCTTGAGCGACTATATCAAGTCTCGGCTAACGCTGATTCGCGATATTGCTCAAGAACGTCAGTATTCTTAAAAGTCAATAGTCAATAGTCAACCGTAAATGGTCAAGGGTTGACAGCTACTAAACTATGGACTATGGACTCTTGATTTTGGATAAATGACTGGTGGGCAAATAACCCTCTATCAAGCAATCGGAACCAATTCCGCGTATCTCTACACGTTCTAATGACAACGCCTCAGTCATCGTGGTGAAGCCAAGGTCATCTACAGGTGTAGGAGCATTGTTACCACCAATGATTTTAGGAGCGATAAAGGCAAGTACTTTTTGCACTGTTCCTTCGGCGATCGCACACGCTGCTAAGGCACCGCCGCACTCCCAAAGTACACTGCAAAAACCCCGCTCATATAAGTAAGCCATTGCGCGGCTAGGTGTGAGTGGTGTTAATTCCACCACTTCCACCCCAAGCTGGCATAACATTTCTTGAAAACTAGGGTTAGCGCCTTTTTCGGTTAAGACTAAGGTTGGAGCCTCAGAAGTTTGCCATAAGTGAGCTTTTTCAGGTAATTCGAGACGGCGGCTCATGACTACGCGCAGAGGATTGTGCGCCCCCTCTTGATGGCTGGTAAGATAAGGGTTGTCGTACCTGAGAGTATTGCCACCGACAATCACTGCATCGCAAGCTGCTCTCAGTTGATGGACTTGCTGGCGGGCAGTTTGGTTTGTTATCCAAGCGCTGTGACCTGTAGAAGTGGCAATCTTACCATCTAAAGTCATGGCATATTTCAAAATTCCAAAAGGTCGCTTGTAAAGAATCCGATGTACAAAGCCCTCATTTAATTTCTGACAAGCTTCTTCCTCAACTCCGACTACGACTTCTATTCCTGCGGCACGCAAGCGGGCAATACCACCGCCCCCTACGAGTGGGTTGGGATCGACCATACCGACCACCACCTTAGAAACTCCCGCAGCAATCAATGCTTCCGAACATGGGGGAGTGCGTCCGTAGTGATTGCAGGGTTCGAGACTAACATAAACAGTAGCCCCACGAGCGAGGTTCTCCTGTGACGAAGTTGCACCAAACCCGGCAGCTTTGAGAGCAAAAACTTCTGCGTGTGGTTCACCAGCACGAGGATGAAATCCCTCTCCTACGATCTTCCCATCCTTAACAATGACTGCTCCCACCATAGGGTTTGGAGAGGTTCGTCCTAATGCACGGCGGGCAAGTTCCAAACACCGTTGCATCATAGCCCGGTCAAAATCAGTTCCTATCGTTGGCATAGCTTGTGAATTTTGCCCCAATTCTAAACCTACTTGATTATGCTCGGTATTTAGGTCGCTTGACGCAACCTGATTACCCCAAAATTCATGAGGACAGTCGCATACAGGGGTTCCAAGCGTTGAGGGAACTGTCCGTCCCACGCTTCCGCTTCGCGGTAAGACGTGGGGCTTCTTTTGGTTTTAGCTAAAAATTTATTTTATAACCTGCATTGAACAAGTTACCTTAGACCGTTGAGCGTTAACAGCTAAGAGTTAACACAAAAAATTTAGGAGTGAGAAACCACAAGTGCAAGCTTGCGATTCCTCACTCCTCACTCCTGCCTGGGAATATAAATCCAGGTTATCCACACTCCGCCCAATCATTAGTTAGGAAGCAAAGCCTTGCTTTCCATAGGGTTAGTGGTTAATGAAAGACCACTAACCACTAACCATTGTCCAGTTACTTCAAGGTTGTTCTGCTTGCTTGAGCTGCTGCCACCAACGATTCAGAGGAAAATAGACAACTGGTGCCCATAAACTACTGAGAATAGCAGAGGCCAAGGCGACTCTTTGGAAATAATTCCAGATATCTGCTGCCATTGCGTCACCCATAAAAGTCAATTGCGATGCAAAAATTGTTTCTGCTAAGACTGCCATACCGAATACAATTAAGGCAATAGAAATAAAATCCTCTTCAATAAAGCGCTGTTTCTGAAGCATTCCAGTCAGACCCCCAACAATACCCAAACTCAAAGCATGAGTTGGGTCTGGTGATGTCATTGCATCCTGTAGCAGCCCCAAAACAATCCCAGCACAAGCGCCCTCAAAGGCTGTGCGCTTTACGCTCCAAGCAACTACCCAAATCACAGTCCAGTTGGGACCGATCCCCAACAATTCCATACCGGGAAAACGGGTAGGTAATATCATTAAGCATAATAATACAGAGCCAAAGGTTACCCCCCAGTCAACGATTTGACGCACGAGGGGATTCCAACGAGAGAGAGGAGTAATTTGAACTCTGGATCTTCGCCTTTGTGATTTTGGCTTTTTCTGCCTGCCACCATTGAATTGTGTCAACCGCATTTTTAATTAGAAGATTTTTCTGATTGTTTATTTTCTGGGGTAGGGTTTTCCAACTGTACGTTTTCAGGCTTGGGATAAACTGCTACCCAATCTAAAGAGCGTATTGGAGGGAAAAGTTCTACTTTGGCGACTGATGCTGGAAGTTTTTTCAAATCCAGCGACTTCACCCGTCCTACAGCTAAACCTGATGGAAATTTTTGACTGTAGGTAGATGTAGCGACTAAATCTCCGGGCTTAACGTTTGGGACTTTTTCATAAAACTCCAGCACTGCATCAGCAGAAGCATCTCCGCGCAATACTCCTTTAGCGCCGGTACGGGTAATTGTTACACCAACTTGGCTCTTAAGGTCACTGATTAACAGCACGCGACTGGTATTGGGAGTCACACTTTCTACCAGACCTACTAACCCGCCATCAGCCTTAACGACATAACCTTCCTTGATTCCCGCGCTAGCGCCGCGATTGAGAGTCACTTGTTTCCACCAGTTGTCAGCACCGCGACCCACAACTCTAGACGGAATTGGGCGTGCTGAAATTGGCTCTTTTTCTACGTATCGCAATAATTCTTTTAATTTTTTATTTTGGCTTTCCAGGTCTTGTATGCGGGTTTGAAGTTCTAATACCCGAGGAGTTTCCCCCAATTGTTCCTCTGGAGCTGGCGCTGTTTGCAACATCTGGAATGGACGGGTAATACCCTGGTAAATTTCAAAAAGAAGTGCACCTTGAGTTTGTCTGAGTACCCAAGCACTAGTGAGTACTAAACCTAGCAAACCAATCTGTAAACCTCTACGCTCCCACCAGCGACGTGCTGTAAACATAATAACCTTTTGTCATCGTAATTTTACTTAAGATCTAGAATTCTATATCTATTCTATAGATATAGAACCCAGTATCTAAAAATCCCTTATTTTACATATTACGAGAACGACCGCTAAAGACCCGTTCCAATTGTTTGAAGTTTTCTAGTACCCGTCCTGTTCCAAGAACAACACAACTCAATGGATCGGCAGCAACGTGTGTTACTATACCTGTCTCATGACTAATTAAGGTATCCAATCCTTTTAGCAACGCTCCTCCCCCTGCTAGCATAATTCCTCGGTCAATAATGTCGGCTGCTAGTTCCGGAGGAGTACGTTCTAGGGTTCGCTTCACTGCTTCTATAATGACTGATAGTGGTTCAGACATACTTTCGCGAATTTCTGGTCCTTTGATGGTCACAGTTCGCGGTAAGCCAGAAAGCAGGTGTAAGCCTCTGACTTCCATAATGGAATCATCATCATCATGAGTGGGATATGCCGAACCAATACGGATTTTTATGTCTTCAGCAGTCCGTTCACCAATCACTAAGTTATGAACTTTCTTCATGTACTGCACGATCGCTTCGGTCAGTTCATCTCCAGCAATGCGTACTGACTCGGAAAGTACCGTACCTTGAAGACTTAACACAGCGACTTCTGTTGTGCCACCACCAATATCAATAATCATGTTGCCAGTTGGTTCTGCTACAGGTAGCCCAGCCCCAATGGCTGCAGCAACTGGCTCATCAATTAAATAAACTTCTCGTGCGCCAGCTTGAGTAGCAGCATCCATAACAGCCCTTCTCTCTACCCCTGTGACGCCGGAGGGAATACCTATGACTATACGGGGTAGGACGAGAGCTTTGCCTTCGTTAACTCGCTGAATAAAGCTTTTTAACATCAGCTCGGCGGTATCAAAGTCAGCAATTACACCGTCACGTAAGGGACGCAGGGCAATGACATTCCCTGGTGTCCGACCGAGCATTTTTTTTGCCTCTTCTCCTACTGCCAGTGCGACTTTCTCGTTTTGATCGATCGCGACTACCGAAGGTTCTTGAAGAACAATTCCTTTACCTGATACATATACGAGGGTGTTGGCAGTACCGAGGTCGATACCCATATCCCGCGATAAGGAAAATTTACTAAAAAGACCCACGCGTCTCTACGCCCCCTAATTATTATACTTTTAACAACAACCGTAAGAGTGAATCGTGCTGGATTCTATTACGTTTTTTGACCTGAGTCTAGTAAAGCAGAATATGTTTTCATATATTTTTTTTAATTCTTTAACCAGCCCCAAGCTTCTACTGTTTTATATTCTCTTGCTTCACATGTGTATCCGTATGGTTTTGTAGTTTGAACAGATTATTTTTTCTCGTTTATCTCAGTAATTTTAATTGTTATTTATTTAACATCTCCCTATCTATAAGCGCAGTAATTCGCTATTATAGAAGATCGATGAACAAGTACATCCGTACTGGAGAGTAAAATTTATGAGCATTAATGTTGTCACCCTCATTGGTCGTGTAGGTACCGATCCTGACATAAAGTTTTTCGATTCTGGTAAAGTCCGATGTAAACTGTCATTAGCTGTTAACCGACGCACAAGAGAAGGCGAACATACTGACTGGTTTAATCTAGAATTATGGGGAAAAACGGCAGAGATAGCAAAGAATTACGCACACAAAGGTAAGCAAATTGGCGTTAAAGGTTCTTTAAAGATAGAGCGTTGGAGAGATGAGAGAACGGGAACAAACCGCTCCACTCCTATTATCGTAGTCGATCAACTAGATTTATTGGGTTCCAAGCGGGATGCAGATGATGCTGAGATAGATATGAACCCTGATAATTTTTAAATGGGTTAGTAGTTAGCAGTTAGTAGTTAGTAGGAAAACTACTAACCACTAACCACTAACTAATAACTAATTTGTAATGTCACTGTAGCTTCAACCTGTTGTTCTCCACCAACTACAGGAGTCGAAGGAGCTTGGTCTGCTAGTTTAGCCAACTCCGCACGTATCAGAGGTCTGGGTGGCGGTACTGGAGCGCTCGCTCCATTGACTTCAATACTAACGACTTCTTTAGCTTGAAAACCTAACGCACTCAAAACAGCAGTAGCTTGTTGTTGTGCATCTTGAGTAGCTTCTTTGAGAGCTTGTTGTCGGGCAATAACAATTGCTTCATCACTGGCAACAAAACTAATGCCGTTAATTTGACTTGCCCCGGCTTTGACAACTTCGTCTAATAAACTACCAGCGCGATCGGTAGGAAGACGAAAACTGACAGTGTTAGTAGCTGCATACCCAGTGAGACGCTGTAAATTATTGGTATAGCTGTAGACAGGATTCAGGCTAATCCCAGTCGTCTGTAATTTCTCCACATTTCGACTTTTCAGAAGGGTTACCACAGCTGATGACCTGCGAGCTGCTTCCGTCTGAACCTCCTGTGCTGTTTTCCCCTGTACCTCAACTCCTAAAGTAATCTGAGATAGAGTCGTGGGAATCTCTTGTGAACCGCGACCGTTGACAGTCAAAGTTCGCAACATTCTTTGCTTTTCTTGTGCGAAAGCAGGTTGAATGAGGATAACACATAAAAGCAAAGCAATAGGTAAAGTTTTCCATAAGTTTCCAGCATTTAACTGGGCACCGGGCAGAGAAATATTCATTTTCACTCCTCAAAAATTTTAGATAAAGGTTCTACGACAAACCCGTACAATTTCCGTCCCTACATTGCTCCTTTTTCGCTCTAAAATTACCGATTTTTGTAGATTCTTGTTGGTAGGGCTATGCCGCACAACAAAGAATGATGGGTACTGTCCACCCTACGTCTATGTCTTTAGGTAATCTTTTGGCAGCAAGGGAGTGGAACCTGTTGTTACTCTGGCATCGATAAAGTCAAAAACCAGTGCAGTTACATTTTTAGAAACTAAAATTACGGGCTAATACATCGGTTTGGAACATTGGTACATCAGTCACCGTTCAACTAGGTCTACCGGGTAGGGTGTGGAGTGCGGGTTGAAGCCCTTAAATGGAAACGCAGGCGGACGATGAAGATGGGTAACTTGTTGCGCCTTCTTCAGCTATCTGTAGTGCTTGTGTCAGAGTCATACTGGCAGTACCTCCTACAATGAGCAGAAGAAATCAATGAATTTAATGTATTCCTTAGCCCAGATTATGAAAGTTGCTCTCAACAAACTTGTAAATTAAGGTAAGGGTTACTCACGACAACCAATGCAGTTAAACCTAACAACCAAATCCTTCCCATTACACCTGTTGGCAACCGCAACAGAAACAGCAGATAGTTCAATGGTTCTAGCCGCCGTACTGCTGAGTTTAGTCGTTATCTACCTTGCTAGTAAAGTTGGTGGAGAGATCTCCAACCGCATAGGTTTACCTCCGGTTCTGGGGGAACTAGTGGCTGGTGTAGTCGTTGGTGTCTCTGGGCTACATCTTTTAATATTTCCAGAAGGGGGAGCAGATGCTTCGACCTCTCTGATTATGACCTTCCTTGAAACTACGGCAGGACTGAGCCCAGACTCGGTTGATGCTGTTTTTACAGCACAGTCTGAGGTCGTTTCCATTTTGGCAGAACTGGGTGTTATCGTCCTGCTTTTTGAAATCGGCTTAGAGTCAAATATCAAAGACTTGATGGCAGTTGGGATTCAAGCAGCTATCGTCGCAATGGTAGGGGTCGTTGTCCCCTTTGTTGCTGGTACGGTGGGCTTGATGTATTTGTTTGGCATTCCAACTGTGCCCGCAATTTTCGCTGGGGCGGCTCTCACTGCTACCAGTATTGGTATCACATCTAAAGTCCTGTCGGAATTGGGACGTCTCAATTCCAAAGAAGGACAGATTATTCTGGGTGCTGCAGTTATTGACGATGTCCTAGGGATTATTGTTTTGGCAGTGGTGGCAAGCCTTGCTAAGGAAGGCACGGTGGACATAGGGAAAGTTGTTTATTTGATTATCAGTGCCAGTGCTTTTCTCCTGGGGTCAATAGTCCTGGGTAGCGTTTTTAGTCAAACTTTTGTCGCGATCGCTAAAAAGTTAAAAACTCGTGGTGAACTGGTTATACCAGCATTTACCTTTGCCTCTGTAATGGCGTATCTTGCTGCTGTCATACAGTTAGAAGCCATTTTAGGTTCTTTTGCTGCTGGTTTAGTTCTAGACGAGACAGACGAACGTGTAAAACTGCAAAAACAAGTCATTCCCATTGCCGATATCTTGGTACCTATTTTCTTTGTATCTGTTGGCGCAAGAACTGATTTAGGAGTGTTGAATCCGGCGGTTCCTGCAAATCGGGAAGGTTTAGTGATGGCAATTTTCCTGATTACTGTAGCCATTCTTGGTAAAGTTGTCACCGGCTTGAGTGTGTTTGGTCAAAACCAAATTAACCGTTTGGCAATTGGTGTTGGAATGATTCCTCGAGGTGAGGTAGGATTAGTTTTTCTTGGTATTGGCTCCTCAACGGGAGTTCTTTCAAAACCTTTGGAGGCGGCAATCATTATGATGGTTATCCTAACGACGTTTTTAGCCCCTCCTTTATTGCGATTTGTCTTCCCCGAACCAAACACGATGGCAACAGAAACCGAAAAATTAATTTTAGACGGTTCTAGTGTGAATTCTCTTGTAATTGGATCATCAGATGCAAAAGTTCCTTCACAAAATGATTATGAAAGTTTAGAGGCAAATACAGATGCAAGAGGAGATTAGATAAATAACAATCCTAAGTACAGTCACTTACTACCCCAGTGTCTGTACTTAGAGTCACACTTAGTTTTCCGTAATGACCACTTTACATCTATTACCCAGACAATGGAAACTTTTATCCCTAAATCCACGTCCTCAATGATTGATATTTTTAGGAGTTTATTCTAAAAACTGCTGACTTGTAGGTATGTTCTTTTTGTCATTCCATTCCTTCGCTCTCTAGTTTAACCCTAGGTATTTTTCTAGCCATTAATACAGTAGGACTTAAAAGTCAATACCACATTAGGAAACAGCAGCAAAAGGTTGTCAGTTCGTGCATCAATTGCCAAAAATTACACCACTCAACACATCCCTACCGATTCAAGTGTTACCTACAGGGATTGACTGCTGTTGAGAATGCTGGTTATCTCATTGTTAGTGTAATCTAGTGCTTTGAAAAATGGACTTTTTAAATGTTAGAACGGCATAGCACATAGGAAGGGGCAAGAACCGCATTTGACGCCCTTATTTCAATCCCTAGTAGGGATTCGATGCTTTCGGCATCAAAGCCAAGGTGTGGGCGGCGATGGTGTGAGGATGTGCCAACAATTTGAAATTTTGACGGTTATATCATGAATGCGAATCAGGAGAAAACACTGTGAAAATGCACTGGTTACTACCTGGTACCTTTGTAACTACTTCATTATTTATGCTGGCGTCGCCTGCTCAAGCAGCGAAGTTACAATCTTGGCGTTTTGATGCCAACCAAAACCGATTGGAAATCAATACCGAAGGCGGTGTTCAGCCTCAGGCGCAATTGATTTTTAACCCCACGCGTTTGGTTATTGATTTGCCAGGGGTAGAATTTGGGCGTCCGCAGTCCACTCAATCATATGGTGGTGCCATTCGCTCTGTTCGAGTCGGTCAGTTCGACAAAAATATTACTCGTGTCGTTGTAGAACTCAGTCCGGGTTATACCCTTGACCCCAAACAGGTGAAATTCGAGGGGAAATCTGCCAGTCGCTGGACGGTACAATTACCAACTCCACAAGTTGAGCAAATCGGAAGTTCCTCTGACAGCGAACCAGTTGTTGTCGCGTCTTCTAGAAATGTTTCAACCCCCAGAAATGTTTACAGCGTGGTCACAGTAGACTCGCAAGCAGAAAACAAACCAGAGTTCTCAAGACAAGTTGTGACTATCCCCGAATCTACAACTCAAATTGAGAGTCTGCAAGTGACGGGAGACGGTTTATTTGTCCGCACTAATGGAGAAAATCCAAAGTTTCAAATTATCCGCAGCCGCGATCGCGCTACTATTTTTGTTGATATTGCCGGTGCTACTTTGTCCTCCAATTTTTCACAGCAGGATGTAAATATTAATAAATATGGTGTAAATCGCATTGAGTTTAACCAGCTGCGAACAACACGACCCACCGTTCGGTTAACATTGCGGGTGGACAAGGATAGCCCTGATTGGCGGGTTAGTACGAGCAGTGGTGGTAGTAGCAGTGGTTTGGTCTTATTACCCAGTCGTTATGCAAGTAACCAGCCCAAGGAAAATAATTCTGATTCCTTAGGTGATACCCAACCCAGACCATCTGTGGGTCTACCAAGTAGCAATTCAATCGCAACAATTCAGTCGGTTGATATTGCTGGTACCCAACTGCTGATTAGAGCCGACCAATCTTTATCATCTGCTAACACGGGTTGGGATAGATCCTCTGGTTTCTACCGCATTACCATTCCCAATGCTAAATTAGCCCCTTCAGTTAAAGGTCCCAATTTTAGTGCCAGCAGCCCAGTCCTGCGGGTACGCTTGCAGCAGCAAGACTCCCGCACTGTTGTGATATTAGTTCAACCTGCATCAGGAGTACAAGTTGGACAGATCAACCAATCTAACAATCAAGTCATAGCTCTGAACTTACAACGCACGCGCACAGTTCTTCCCCCGATAGCTTTACCTCCTCTATCGCGACCCAATCCGCAACCCATGCCATCCGGACCCGTCGCCAGCCCCTTACCATCCCGAAACCCTCGTCTGCCTAATGGAAGAGTAGTTATTGTTGTTGACCCCGGACATGGCGGTCAAGACCCTGGTGCGCTTGGCATTGGAGGAATTCAAGAAAAAGATGTTATCTTGCCTATCAGCCAAAGAATAGCAGAAATCTTGCAACAAAATGGGGTACAGGCAGTGCTAACTCGGAATTCCGATTACTTCGTCAGTCTTCAAGGACGGGTTGACATGGCAGACCGGGTAAACGCTGATGTATTTGTTAGTATCCATGCTAACTCAGCAGGTGCTGGTCGTCCAGATGTTAGTGGTTTGGAAACGTACTATTATGATAGCGGTTTAAGTTTAGCTCGAATCGTTCATAGCAGCATTCTTCGCAGTGTCAATGTCAGAGACCGAGGAGTTAGGAAAGCTAGGTTCTATGTCCTGAGAAGAAGTTCTATGCCTTCGATTCTTGTAGAAACAGGTTATTTAACTGGTCGTGAGGACGCCGCTAAGCTGGGTAACCGACTGTATCAAAATCAAATGGCCGATGCGATCGCTCGTGGTATTATTCAATACCTAAAACAGAGATAACTTAATATGAAGTAGGTCGGTACTCATCAAAGATAAAAACCGTCCTTTGTGATTCGTCATTTGTCAAGCCCTTACCAGGGACAAAGGACTTTGGACAAATGACAGTTTTTATATGTGTAGTACCATTCCCTGTTCCCTTTTACTAGCCGCTTGATATCCATGCTAGTTTTCTGGCTTTCCGAACACACCCCAGATCTTCATACTAAAGGAGGCTGGGGGTTGTGAACTACCCAAACTGACCTGACGGTACAGTGTGGGCTTCCAACTTCACAGAAGAATGCCTCATCTTAGGCTTACGCCCTCGAATTGGTCTTACTTCCTCTCCATTGGCGTTAGCCTCTAGAGTCCCAGAGGAGGACAGTATTCTGATACCCTCTGCCGTCGTACTCCATCAACACAGAAGCGTAGTATTTACCCGATGGGCATTTACTCACGGTGACGGTTTTGATAGTTCCGTCAAGTGGTGAGTCCAGCTCTGAACCGTGTGCTTGGCACGAAAGTGCCATAGGAGGGTTTCCCTCCGCTCTTAACTGGCGAACCCGTAAGGGTCGGTGTATTTTCGCTTTGACCAAACCTAATGAACCTGGAAACTTTAAACAATCATTGACTTGTTGTACTTTCTGTGGATATTGAATTGATTGACGGTGGTACTTGGACTTGAATTTAGGATACCTTGCCCTACCTTCAAAAAAGTTTTGATAGGCACGGCTTAGATTCAGACTTACAGATTGTAAAACCTGTGAATAACACTCTCCCAACCATTCGGTCTCTTTATCTTTTTTGAGTGCGGGCAATAAAGAATTGAGTCCAGATTGAGACAAGCCTTTGCCAGTTGCTTTATAAGTTTCAATGCACTTGTTCAACCCATAATTCCACCACCACCGCGCACAACCAAAGTGTTGTGCAAGTATTTGCACTTGTCGCTTTGTGGGGTACAACCTGACTTTGACTGCTTGCCTTGTCATCTAAACTCCTGCGAACATCGACCTGTTACTATTATATGTTATTTACATTAACTTTATTCTAGAAAATTTGGTAACTCCTCATACATCTTTTCCCTCCCTTGCCTGCGGCAATAATTGGTCAAAGATGCAATCGTCCCCACCCGCAGGTAGCAATCCCATCACTGATTCGGGGTACTGGTGTGATTCTTTGGTTGTCGAATCACGGGGAAGCCCCCATCGACTCTACCAATGAGAGTGGGGGACGAGGGCGCGATTAAGTTAAATTTGTAGGTTTACTTTGGCAAAAAGTGTTCGTTTAAACAACAAATTGGGAATAATGTGTTGCATCACAGTTAACAGACTTGACGGGAAGGGATATGAGTACAATTATCAACTCCAGAATTTTTGAAAAATCAAGTTGTTGCCTTGGTCACCTCTCCAAATAAGACTATGAGAGAGAAAATAGGTAATTGACCCTTGAAGATAAACTCTTAAAAGCGACATTTTTAAGTGTTGCTACTGAGTTACAAGGATTTCCCACTCGCTATACCCAATCATATATATTTTTTCAGCTATAAAACAGTAGCGTCTATAAGTCCTTGGGACACCATCTACTTATGTGTGAAAATTGAAGTTTGCAGTATGAAATATGAAGTAAACTCTACAAAAAATTTATAGATTTTGTATCGGTTTGTACCACTTTTTTCATCTTTTATGCTTCATCCTTTAAACTTCATCCAGTAAGCATTAAGCGCCAACTTCCCTTGTACAATGACTTTTTTATCATATTGAGCGGTAACGGTGTGAGTATTTGCCGAAACTTTGGTATTTTGACAGATCTTATAAATAAGAATCAGGAGAAAAATTGTGAAAATAAATTGGCTGTTACCCGGTACTGTTGCAACAACTGCTTTGCTCATGGTTTCGTCGCCGGCTCAAGCAGCGAAACTACAAAATTGGCGTTTCGATCCCAATCAAAACCGATTGGAATTCATCACGCAGGGTCCTGTTCAACCCCAGGCACAACTTATTTTTAGTCCCACTCGCTTGGTTATTGATTTGCCAGGAGTAGAACTTGGACGTCGGCAGCTGATTCAGCCTATCCGTGGAGCCGTTCGCGTTATCCGGATTGGACAATTAGACGAGCGAACAACTCGTATTGTTGTAGAACTGAGTCCGGGTTATACCCTCGACCCAAAGCAGGTAAAATTCGAGGGAAAAAGCCCCAATCGTTGGTCGGTACAGTTACCGACGCCAGAAATTGAGCAAGGAGTTCCCTCTTCATTAAATGTTTATAGTGTTGTAAAGCCTAATCCCAACACCCCAGAAACAAGGGAATCTATCTCCAACACAAACGTTGCACTAACTCAAACAGAAACAGTTATTAATCGTGTCAATATTCGCAATCGTACCGAAGGCATAGAGCCAATTGCAAGAGAAAACGTTATTAGCCGTGCTAATACTGACAATGTCCCTGAGGGCATAACTCAAATTGAGAGCTTGCGCGTCACAGGGGATGGATTGTTTGTCCGCACCAACGGTGGCAATCCCCAGTTAAAAATATTTCGCAGCAATGACAAGAGCGCTATCAATATTGATATCTCTGGTGCTGTTTTATCGTCTAATCAACCGCTGCGCGACATACCCGTTAACAAGCACGGTATCAGACACATCGAATTCACCGAACTAAGACGTGACCTTCCCGGTGTCAGAATGACGTTATGGGTAGAAAAAGATGGTCCCGACTGGCAGGCAAGCCTTAACCCTGGTGGAGGTTTGGTGGTTTTGCCAAACTCCAATGGAGTGAGAGTGTCTGAGAACAATCCTGAGAATACTTACAACAGTAACTGGAGCCGCAACTCAGAAAATAACTCAAATTCTTACGAGCGATCGCGTAACTCTCTGTCTACAATTCAATCTGTGGAACTTTCTGCTGCAGGCACACAACTGCTCATTAGAGGCGATGGTCCTTTGTTGTCTATTGATAGTAACTGGGATAAATCTTCTGGTTTTTTCCGCATCACAATCCCCAATGCTCAATTAGCAACGCCAGTTAAGGGGCCAAATTTTGATGCAAGTAGCCCTATTCTTCGCATACGACTGCAACAGAAAGACTCCCGTAATGTTGTGATGTACATCCAACCAGCACCAGGAGTCCAAATTGGTCAACTCAACCAACTAACCAGTCAGCTTTTGTCTTTGCAATTGCGAAGGAGTCGTTCGGTCACCTCTCCATTTTCTTTGCCGCCTCTAACACGATCCATTCCACAACCGATGCCATCAGGTTCAATGACAGTGAATCCCAACTATGGCTCACAGCCACAACCACGACCAAGGGTTCCCAATGGGCGAGTTGCGATTGTTGTTGACCCCGGACACGGTGGTAAGGATTCTGGTGCTCCCGGTCTTGGAGGATTGCTAGAAAAAAATGTGGTTTTACCTATCAGTCAAAGAATAGCAACAATTTTAGAGCAGAACGGGGTGCAGGTCA
Source organism: Scytonema sp. NUACC21 (assembly GCF_054684315.1). NCBI lineage: Bacteria > Bacillati > Cyanobacteriota > Cyanophyceae > Nostocales > Scytonemataceae > Scytonema > Scytonema sp. NUACC21. Next base: position 222,585 of record NZ_BAAFZH010000099.1, read on the forward strand.
TACTCACCCGTAATTCTGACTACTTTGTGGAACTTCAGGGACGGGTAGATATCGCAGACCGAGCAAATGCCGATTTGTTTGTGAGCATTCACGCTAACTCTATTGAGGGTCGTCCCGATGTTAATGGGTTAGAAACGTATTACTATGACAGCGGTTACAGTCTGGCTCGTGTCGTTCATAATTCTATTCTTGAAAGTATCCCAAGTCTGAAAAACCGAGGGGTACGAAAAGCAAGGTTCTATGTCTTAAGAAAGAGTTCTATGCCTTCGATTTTAGTAGAAACAGGTTATATGAGCGGTGTAGAAGATAATCCCAGGCTGGGAACTGCTGAATACCAAAATCGCATGGCAGAAGCAATTGCTCATGGTATACTTAGATACTTAAGACAAAGATAGTGGTTAGTAGTTAGTGGTGAGCCGAGTCCTGTAGGCTGGTTTCCCGCCTTAGGGAACTGGCACAAATTCGGAGCGTCTCCGTCAGGAGATACCCGCAGGGTTAGTGGTCAACAAAGAACGACTAACGACTAACGACTAACGCATTCTTGTATTTTTAATCTAAAAACTCGAATCAATATTTGCTTGTGATTCCAAATTCTATTTTTCCGGGCGAGCTTGATAATTTTGCTAAAGAGCCCCAACGTGCCCCAATTGGCATTTTTGACAGTGGTGTAGGTGGTTTAACGGTACTGCGACAACTCTATCGGCAACTCCCCAATGAATTCATTATTTATTTTGGGGATACTGCTCGACTTCCTTACGGTATTCGCACGCCAGGAGAAATTTTACAGTATGTACGTGAAATCCTTGACTGGATGCAACAGCAGCAAGTCAAGATGGTGATTATGGCATGCAATACCAGCTCTGCTTTAGCTCTCGAAGCAGTGCGAGAGGAATATCCTTTTCCGATTTTGGGAATTATCCTACCCGGAGCAATGGCGGCTGTTGAGCGTGGAAAGCGTATTGGTGTGATTGCTACTCCTGCAACTGCCAAAAGTAATGCTTATCGACGTGCTATCCTAGAAATAAATCCCGAAGTTCAAGTCTGGCAGGTAGGCTGTCCGGAGTTTGTGCCACTTATTGAACAAAATCGCGTTCAAGACCCCTACACCTTAGAAGTGGCACGCTCCTATTTAGAATCACTGATACAGCATCAAATAGACACTTTAGTCTATGGCTGTACTCACTATCCCCACCTCGCACCAGTCTTGCGATCGCTCCTCCCTTCCCATGTAAAACTGGTCGATCCTGCGGTATATGTCGTTGCTGCTTGCGCCCAAGAATTAGAGGTGATGGGCTTGAGAAACACCTATCCACCCATGCCGACTCGCTTCGCCGTGAGTGGTTGTCCTCAACAATTCGCCCAATCCTGCTTGCAACTGATAGGATATACTCCAACAGTTGCGGCTGTTTGCTTGGCTGATGCTGTAATTAGTCAATAGTCAATGGTCATTAGTCAAAAGTGTTTGCTCTTGACTCTTGACTCTTGACTCCTGACTCTTGATTAGTGTACGCTAGTAGCCTCGGTAACATTTGACGTTACTATCACCTCCTGCTTGTTTCCTTCCTTAGAGGCTACGGTAGAGTTTGCAGGAGATGTCTTATTTCCGGTTCTTTTTGCCAGTGCTAATAAGAGATAAACTGCTAACAAATAACCAGAAGCTAATATAAAAATCATCATAGGCATTTTTCCGTAAATCATCTTCTCTACCAGATTTCGTGTGCAAGGAGTATAAACTTAAATAAAGCGAGTAGAACCACAGCCACCAACTGTATGTGTAGTGGCTGTATTTCCATGTCAGGAGCGAGCGGTAGAGTTAAATAGCTCTCCGCGCTTGATTTGTTAGTATTTGTACTGCAGACTACACTTATAGCAACAGAGAATTTACTGTTAAACAGCAAACTCTACCTGCTGATTCAGCAGTCTACCCAGTCTGCATTATCTTGTGTGTACCTGACTTTGTCATACAACAAAGGCAGCACTTTTTCTTTGCTAGTAACTTATAACGTTTCCCCGAAAGGAAGCGCACGGCTCTAACCTTGAGGTTTACAATCGGGGCTGTTTACCAACGAATAGCTCCTTTGGTCAAAGCCCACGACACTCTATTCACTCACATCACCAGAAAACGAAAGCACCTCTTAGTGATTTTCTTTTCCGGGGTGAATATCTCAAAAATTTGAAATCCCTAGATTTTAGCGTAACACAACCGCCCTGACTTTTAAGCCAATTTTTCTGCTAAATTTGAAATTTTCTAGAGTAATTTACACTAGAGTCCGATACATTCTTCCTTACCTCCAGCAAAATATGTATAAATTTAAACATAAGAAAAGCAAATAACTCAAAAACTGTGTTGTCAAATTGACTTTTAGTAAAGTTTTAGTGAATTTACTGAATTCAGTAAACCAATAGCTCTTGCTTTATGTAAAGCATCTAGCTTGGATTCTAAAAAAAGTATGAAAAATAGCTTTTAGGTAAGAAGATATACTGAAAGCTTTTTCAGTATATTTTTCCAGAAAATTTGGACGAAATAATAAAAAATCAACGTTCAAAGTTTTTTGTTAGCCTTGCTATCTTAAGAATTGTAACAAGAAAATGATCGATCTTCGGATCGCCATACTCCTTTATCTCAAAAAAGAACTAGATTATCTTAAAATAAGTGTAGGATATGTAAACTTTCTTAAATAAAGCCCAGAGTCTGCCCATCCATGACCCCAGCCACCTCCCTCTTTTCCCAAGTGGAAGCCGACCTGCTTTTACTAGCAGACAATCTGAAACAGCTAGTTGGAAACGGTCATCCCATCCTTTATGCAGCAGCCGACCATTTATTTGGAGCTGGG